>JBFZCA010000529.1:0-11072 GCA_041308205.1 Planctomycetota bacterium
ATAGCACCCGGTCCGATCGGAGAAGAACGCCACCTGCGTCCCGTCGGGCGACACGCGCGCGAGACGCTCGCGGGTGCCCGGCGAGTCCGACAGGTTCCGCGTCTGCGCGTTCCGGTCGGCGGGCACGGCGAAGAGATCGCCGCGCGCCTCGATGACCGCGCGCGCCCCGTCGTTGGACGCGTCCATGCCCTGCACGTAGTCGCGCGGGTTGATCACGCGGTTCCTGATCTGCCAGCGGTCGGAAGGCGCCGTCACGACGATCTTCGTGTCGCCCCCGTCGGCCAGGTCGAGGACGTGAAGGCAGCCGTCATGCACGTACACGATGCGCTTCCCATCGGTCTCGGGCATCGTGACGTCGAGCGTCTCGTGCTGCGTCACGCGCGCGACGGCCCTCGTCGCCAGGTCCTGCACATACAGATTGGCGGCGCCGTCGCGGTCGGACACGAAGTACATGCGCTCGCCCACCCACATCGGATACGCGTTCTTGCCCACGTAATCGGACACGGGCGTGAACGCGCGCGAGTTGAAATCGTACATCCAGATGTCGCAGTGGTGCCCGCCCTTGTAGCGCTTCCACTGGTACTCCTCGCGGCCCTTGCGGCAGTACAGCATGCGCGTGCCGTCCGGCGCGAAGCTGCACAGAACTCCGCGGTCGATGGGGAAGCGCTCGGGCGCCGAGCCCTCGCGCGCGACGAAGTACAGGTTCGGGTCGCGCTGGATGAAGGTCTCCATGAAGGAGCGAAACACGATGCGTTCGCCGTCGGGCGTCCAGCCGAGCGTCTGGGCGCCGCCCGGCGAATACGTCAGCCGCCTGGGCTCGCCGCCCTCGGCGGGCATGAGGTACGCATCGGACGAGCCCTCGTAGCTCGCGCTGAAGGCGATCCGCTTCCCGTCGGGCGAGAAGCGCGCCATGTGCTCCGTCCCGGGAGCGCTCGTCAGCCGCCGCGCGGCGCCGCCGCGGGCGCGCACGGTCCACAGGTCGTTTTCGTAGGTGAAGACGATGCGATCGCCGTGGATGTCGGGATACTGCATGAAGCGCGCCTCGCCGGCGCACGCCATGCCGCCGGCCCAGAGCAGCACGGCGTGGCAACACAACCGCATGCGCGCTGATGCGACGACAATGCCTCGACCGCCGAAACGGTTGCTCACGATTCCTCCTTGCCCCTCCGGGCGGATCCCGCGGATGCATCGAATGCACGACGGCGATACTTCCAGTATACGCCGGGGGGACGCGCGGGTGAAGGCGCCGGCCCCCCCCCATTGTCGCGCCGCGCATGCCGCGGTACCATCAAGCGCGCGCCGGGATCGAGTGCCCGGCGCGAATCGCCGCCGGCCGGGACGGCGGCCGAGTACCGCAGCCAAGGAGAGGATTGACCGATGGTGTTACGAATGCTCGGCGTGATCGTCATCTGCTGCAGCGCGTGGTCCTGCGCGGCCGCCCCGGCCGGGGTCCGCGTCGTCCCCGAGGTCAAGGGCGGCGCCGCCGGCCTGTATGTCGGCAATCGCGCGCCGCTCGCCCCGAACCCCTTCGCGAAGCTGCCCATCGGCAGCATCGTGCCGAAGGGCTGGCTCAGGCACATGCTCGAGCTCGAGGCCGAGGGCATGATCGGCAACCTCAAGGAGATCTCGCCGTGGCTCAAGTTCGAGACGAGCGCCTGGGGGCGCATGGACGGGACGGGCGAGCGCGGCTGGGAGGAGCTGCCCTACTGGCTCAAGGGCTTCGGCGACCTGGGCTACGTGCTGGGCGACACGGAGCTCATCGGCGAGGCGCGCCGGTGGATCGATGTCGTCCTCTCCTCGCAGCGCGAGGACGGCTGGTTCGGGCCGCGCGCGCTCCTCACATCGCTCGACGGCAAGCCCGACCTCTGGCCGCACATGGTCATGCTCAACGTGCTCCAGTCGTTCTACGAGTACACGAACGACCCGCGCGTGATTCCGTTCATGCTGAAGTACTGCGCGTGGGAGCACAAGCTGCCGCCGTCGGCGTTCGGCGAGGGCTACTGGCCGAAGATTCGCGCCGGCGACAACATCGAGACCGCGCACTGGCTCTACAACCGGACGGGCGAACCGTGGCTCCTGGAGCTCGCCGCGAAGATCCACGCGAACATGGCCAGGTGGAACGAGGACGTCATCAACTGGCACAACGTGAACATCGCCCAGGGATTCCGCGCCGGGACCGTGTTCTCCGTGCAGTCCGGCGATGCGCAGGACGCCGTCTCCGCCGAGCGCAACTACCGGAAGGTCACGGACATCTACGGGCAGTTCGCGGGCGGCACGTTCGTCTCCGACGAGAACTGCCGGCCCGGGTACATCGATCCGCGCGGCGGCTTCGAGACCTGCGGCATCGTCGAGTTCATGCACAGCTTCCAGATGCTGACGAAGATCTCCGGCGCGCCGATCTGGGCCGACCGCTGCGAGGAGATCGCGTTCAACAGCTTCCCCGCATCGATGACGCCCGCGCAGACGGGCCTGCACTACCTGACCTGCGCCAACCAGGTGCAGCTCGACAACAAGAACAAGTCGCCCGGCGTTCAGAACGGCGGCACGATGTTCTCCTACAGCCCGTTCGAGTGCTATCGGTGCTGCCAGCACAACGTCTCGCACGGCTGGCCGTACTACGCCGAGGAGCTGTGGCTCGCCACGGCGGACGGGGGACTCTGCGCATCGCTCTACGCCGCCTCCGAGGTCAGCGCCAAGGTCGGCGACGGAACGGCGGTGACGATCGTCGAGGAGACCGACTATCCTTTCAGCGACACGATCGTCCTGCGCCTCAAGGCGCCGAAGGAGGTCGCGTTCCCGCTCTACCTGCGGATTCCGCGCTGGTGCGCGAAGCCCGCCATCGCGATCAACGATCAGGCCGTGAGCCTCAACGCGCCGCCGCTCGCCTACGCGGTTCTCGACCGCGCGTGGAAGGACGGCGACACCGTCACCGTGCGTTTCCCGATGGACATCGCGGTGACGACGTGGGCCAAGAACCGTGATTCCGTGTCGGTGGCCCGCGGCCCGCTCGCCTTCTCGCTCGCCATCGGCGAGAAGTGGCAGCGTTGCGGCGCCAACGCCAAGTGGCCCGAGTGGGAAGTCTTTCCGGCGACGCCCTGGAACTACGGCCTCGTCCTGGACAAGGCGGACCCCGCCGCATCGTTCACGGTCGTCCTCGCCGGGAAGCCCGTGCCGCCGAATCCCTTCACGCCCGAGGCGGCGCCCGTCATGCTCAAGGCCAAGGCGCGCAAGATCCCGGGGTGGCAGGTCGACCGCAACAACATGGTCGGCGCCCTGCAAAAGAGCCCCGCGCGCTCCGAGGAGCCCCTCGAGACGGTCACGCTCATTCCGCTCGGCGCCGCACGGTTGCGCATCTCGTCCTTCCCGACGATCGGCACCGGTCCGGATGCGATCGAGTGGGTCGGGCAGGCCAGGCCCAGGGCCTCGCAGTACGGGGCGAGCGCGTCGCACTGCAACGACAACGACAGCACGGACGCGCTCGGCGACGGCATCGAGCCCTCGAGCTCGGACGACCAGTCGATCCCGCGCTTCACCTGGTGGCCGCACCGCGGCACGACCGAGTGGGTGCAGTTCGACTTCGCGGCGCCGCGCCAGGTCGCGGGCGTCGAGGTCTACTGGTTCGACGACGAGGGCCGGGGCCAGTGCCGCGTTCCGGCCTCCTGGAAGCTGCTCTACAAGGACGGGGACGAGTGGAAGCCCGTCGCCGCCGCCGCCGCCTTCGACACCGCCAAGGACAAGTACAACGCCGTCGCGTTCGACCAGGTGACGACGAACGCGTTGCGCATCGAGGTCGCGCTCAAGCCGGAATTCTCGGGCGGCGTGCTCGAGTGGAAGGTGAAGTAGCGCCGGCGGGCCGCGCGTCTCGGAACGTCATCGCCGTCCGCGAGAGCCCTGCGCCGGCACGCCGCGCCCTTCTCGTTGACTCTTCCGCGCGTCCATGCATAATGAATGCAGGTCTACCGCTCGGCCCTCGATCGGAGGCCGGAGCGCCGGAGCCGGAGGACCGTTGCGCAACGCCGCGTCGCAAGGAGCATGCCATGGCACGTAATTCCCGCCCCGCTCTCTCGGCCGCGCTCGCGCTTGCCGGGATCCTCCAGGCCCAGAGCGCCACGATTCGCTTCGGGGAAGTCTCCGGGCAGCCCGGCGAGATCGTCGCCCTGCCGGTGCACTGCACGTTCGACCTGACGCTCATCGGCGCATGGATCGCGTTCAGGTTCGACCCGGCGCGCATCGAGCCCCTTTCCTATTCGGTCGAGGGCACCGCGGCCGCAGGCGCCGATCCCTCGGCGCTGTTCCTCAATCTCTACCAGGATCAGGGCATGTGCGGCATCAGCGTGCACGAGCGCGGCACGCACGTCAACCCCGGGTCCATGCAGATACCTCCCGGCGAGGATGTGTGCATCGGCCGTCTGCATGTCCGCATTCGCGCCGATGCGCCCCTGGGGCGCACGCCGCTTCCCCCGGCGGAGAGCTTCAGAGTATCGGAGACCGTCGTGCTTTTCTGGCGCGATGGGATGAAGGTGAACGCCACGTCGATCGTGCTGGCGCCGGGCGGCGGCGTCACCGTGACGGCGCCGGTCGGTCCCCGTCCGGTCGGCCACCTCACGTGCACGCAGGTCGTCGAGGAGGCGCTGCTTGCGTTCACGCTGACCGAAGCCTACGATTCGATCGAGATCCGGAGGGACGGCGCGGTATGCGCGACGCTTCCCGGGACTCAGGCCGGGTTCTCGAACGTGCTCGGCGTCCTGGGGAGAATCGAGTATGCGGTGGTGGCGTTCCGCGGGGACGTCGCGTCGATTCCCATCGTCTGCGAGCTCGTCGCGACGCCGCCGGCCGCGCCTCCGGTCAAGGACCTCGCCTGCGGGGAGACGGGCTTGCAGTGGAGCAATCCGATCGTGTTCGACCGCATTCTCGTGCTGCGGGACGGCGAACTGCTCGCCGAGCTCCCCGGCACCGCCGGCGCCTACGTCGATCCCGCCCGGCCGCCGAACGTGACGGTGTATACCGTCGTCTCCGAGCTCAAGGGATACCCGAGCCCCGATGCGAACTGCGTCGACAACGGCGTCTGGGTGCTCGAGATCCAGAGCGTGCAGGTCCCCCTCGACGCGACGGAGGTGCGAGTTCCGATTCTCGCGACGACGGCGGAGGCCACCCGGGGGTTCTGCGTGGCGCTGGACATCGACCAGTCCCGCTTCGCGCTCGTCACGGATCCGGAGCGCTCGATTCAAGACACGGTGTTGTATCCCGAACCGGACTGGCTCGTCGTCAATATCAACCCGAGAAACGGTCTGCCGACCGCATCGGTGGTGTTCGACCTCACGCCGTCCGAGGCGGAATCGTACAAAGTACTGTCGCCGGGACTTCGCCAGCCGGTCATGAACTTCTATTTCACCCCGCTCGGCACGTTCGCTCCCGGAGAGTCCTTCCCCGTCGGGATGGTGTACAAGACCGAGACGGGGGGGGTCATCGAGACGCTGCTGACTTCGCTCGCGGGCCTGGTGGTGACTCCCGTCACCCTGCTCCCCGGAGAGATCGTCTTCGGCGCGCCCGATGACCTGACGGTCAAGCGCCTGAAGGGCGCGGTGTCGAGCGCCACGAAAGGCACGCTCTCCGACATCCGGCTCACGTGGACGAACCGGGCCGCCTACGACTCGATCCTCGTCGAGCGCAACGGCGAACGCATCGCCGAGCTTCCCGGCGCATCCCAGGTGCACACCGATCGCGGCGTCGAGCACGGCGTCTTCACGTACAAGGTCATCGCCGTGAAGGATGGCCAGTCCGGATTCCCCGCGGATCTGTTCGTGAGCACGATTCCGGCCGTGCGCACGTTTCTGCGCGGCGATGCGAATCGGGACGGCGAGGTCGACATCGGCGACCCGATCTTCCTGCTCAAGTACATATTCGCGCACGGGCCGCCGCCGCCGTGCGCCGATGCGGCCGACGCCAACGATGACGGCCTGCTCACGATCGCCGACCCGATCTTCTCGCTGATTTACCTGTTCGGCACGGGAGCCGTGATCCACAGCCCCGGCGCAAGCTACCCGTGGTTCGATCCGACCCCCGACGCGTTGACGTGCGCCGAGTGACGAGGGTGCGGCGCCGCGGGCGCCGAGTCCCGCATGGATGACCGCAGGATTCTCGAGTCCTATCCGCTGCCGCTCGCGCGCGCCTACCGGCGCTGCCTGAACGCCACCGAGGCCAGAGAACGCCACGATGCCGCGTACTACCTGTACGAGGCCTACCTCAAGTACGTCGCCTCGACCGCCATCGCCGCGTATCTCGCCGCCGAGGCGCGCGACCATCGCACGAATGCGATCTTGAAAGGCCTCGCGCGGCCCAGCCTGGGCGAGTGGGCGCGGTTCCTGCGCGAGTGCGTCCGCTTTCTGCGCGATGCGCAACCGCCGGATCCGGTCATCGCCGCGATGCACGACCTCCTCGAGACCAAGGAGGCGCGATGGACCGAGGTGCTCGCCCTGTACAACGGTCTGCGCGAATTCCTCGCCGGGAAACCGAGCGAACGCGAGCGCGTCAGCCTCGCTATGCTGCTGGAGGAGATCGTCGCCTACCGCAACCGCGTCATCGGGCACGGCGCGCCGCGCGACCGCGACCACTACGAGCGCTTCGCGCAGCTCATGGGAACGGCGTATCCGGCGCTGCTCGCGCACTCGCCGTTCCTGACGGCGCGCCGCCTGGTCGTGTTCGAGGCGCTCAGCGTCGAGGCGCAGTCCGAGGTCCGGTGCACGGCCTTCGAGTACATGGGCACGCAGCCGATCCGCCGCGCCGCGCCGCTGGTGATTCCGTACGGCGGCGCCGTGCCGGACAAGCAGCTTCTCTATCTCCTCGATGACCGCGATCGCTTCGTGACCCTGCACCCGCTGCTCGTTGCGCACCGCGAAGACGTCTACCTCCTCAACGATGTCGATGGAGTTCCCGAGTACATCTCCTACGCGACGGGGGAGTGCTATCGGCCGGAGGGCCTCCCCGACGCGCAGGGCGCGTTGCTCGGCCGCGTGCTCGGCTACCGAGTCGACGCCCAGCGGCTCACGGGCATAGCCGGCGATGTCGCGCCGCCGCCCGCCCCGAGCGATGCGCCTGTCGCGCGCCGGCTGGGGGATTTCCGCATCGTCAAGGAGATCGGCCACGGCGGCATGGGCACCGTGTTCGAGGCCGTGCAGGAGTCGCTCGGCCGGCGGGTCGCCCTGAAGGTGCTGCCGGGGTCGTTCGCGCTCGACCGCACGCGGATCGAGCGTTTTCGGCGCGAGGCGCGGGCGACGGCGCGGATCCACCACCCGAACATCGTGCCCGTGTACGAGGTCGGCGAAGCCGATGGCACGCACCACTACGCGATGGAGTACATCGCGGGCGCTACGCTCGACACGCTGCTCGCCCGAGCGCATGACGATGCGGCGCAGGCGAAGCACAGGAAGGGCTCCTCCACTTCCGACCCGGCCTTCATCGCCCGCGTCGCGGCCGAGATCGCGGCACTCGCCGAAGGCCTCCAGCAGGCGCACGACCTGGGGCTGGTGCATCGCGATGTGAAGCCCTCCAACATCCTCGTCGACACCGCCGGCCGCTACGTCCTCATCGATTTCGGGCTGGTGCACGAGGCCGAAGCGGCGACGATCACCCAGGCCGGGGAGATGCTCGGCACGGTGCACTACATGTCGCCGGAGCAGGTCTCGCGCAGGCCCGTCGATGCGCGCACCGATGTGTACGGCCTGGGCGTGACGTTGTACGAGATCATCGCGGGCCGCCCGCCGTTCCCGGGCGCGGCCGAGCACGAGATCCAGCAGGCGATCCTGTTCAAGGAGCCGGTCCCGCCGCGCGCGCTGAATCCGCGCATTCACCGCGACCTCGAGACGATCGTGCTCCACGCCATCGAGAAGGACCCCGACCGGCGCTATCAATCCGCCCGCGAGATGGCGCAGGATCTGCGGAGATTCCTGCGGTACGAGCCGATTCTCGCCAAGCCGCGCTCGGCGTTGACGCGGCTGTCGCGCCGTGTGTGGAAACAGCGCGGCAAGGTCGCCGCGGCGGGGCTCGCCGCGATCGTGCTGGCGACGACGGCGCTGCTCCTCCGCGAACGGCATCTGCGCAACATCGCGGACTACGAGTCGAGCGTCGAACGTGCGGCGACGCGGCTCCACGTGCGCACGACCGTCACGCGGCCGCGCGGGGAACGCATGCAGCTCCCGTTTCAGTTCTTCACCGGTCTCACGGACGTCCAGGCGGTCGTCAGGAGCTGCGGCGCGGAGCCCGTCGAGGCCGCGGCGCGCGAGCTTGCGGCGGCCGCCGCCCTCGATTCGAGCCGTCCGGATGCGCACTACCATCACGCCAGGGCGCTGCTGCTGCTCGGCCGCGACGACGAGGCCCGCGAGGCGGTCGAGCAGGCGCTGCGGCGGCAGTCGGATTTCGTGCCGGCGCGCGCGCTGCGCGCCGCGATCCGCGAGAGCCGGCGCGACAGGAAGGGCGCGGCCGATGATCTGGCGGCGGCGTCGGCATCGGCATCGGCATCGGCCGGAGACTCCTGGCGGCGTGCGTGGCTGTCAGCGTACACGGCAATGCGCGCCGAGGACTGGGCCGGGGCGGTCGAGGCCTGCAACGCTCTCATCGGGTCGATCGAGAAGGACGGCGAGCCGTACGTGGGGGCCGATCTCGAGGCGCGCATGGGCCGGGGCGTTGCGCTGCTCGAGCGGGGCGAGTACGTGAACGCCAGGGACGATTTCGCCGCGGTGCGGTCGCGGCATCATGCGCTGGAGCCCGTGCTCCTGGGCGGCAAGGCGCGATATCTCCTGGGCGAACGGGAGGCGGCGGAGCGCGAGTTCAGGGATGCGCTCCAGGGCGGCGCGTTTCCCGCCGACGAGGTAACCTTGGGCGTGGCGGCGACGTATCTCGACCTCATGGAGTACGAGCGGGCGCTCGCCTGGGTCGAGCGCCTGTCGGTGGAGTACATCCGCGAAGAGATCAAGATCACGATCCACATGAACCTCGGCGATATCGGGAAGGCGCTGGCCGCCGCGCGCAAGGCCGTCGGTCTGACGGCCGGCCACCCGGATCCGAGCGTGCGGGCACGGATGCACCAGGCCCTGGCGCAAGTCCTGTGCGATGGCGTCAAGCACTACCGCGAGGCGCTCGAGGCGATCCGCACGGCGGCCGAGCTGGATCCCGCCGATTCGTTCTCGCTCGTCCTGTGGGCGGAGATCCTCTGCCGCATCGGCGAGTACGGGCATGCCGTGGAGAAGGCCAGGGACGCGATCGCGCGGGAGGAGCGCAGGGGCGGTGCGCTCGGCCTGTGGTACACGATGCTCGGCGATGCCCTGCGCGGGGACGAGAAGCTGGACGAGGCTCTCGCGGAGTACAAGCGCGCCCTGGAGTTTTCGCCGAACAACCCCTCCGTGCTCTACAACTGGGGCATAGTCCACCTGCGCCTCGGCAATTTGCCGGCGACGCTCGGCGCGTTCGACGCGGCGATCGCGCGGGCGCCCCAGTGGTCGTGGGCGCTGCGCGGGAAAGCCTACGCGCTCCTCGAGCACGGGCGGCCGCAAGAGGCCATGACGAGCTTCGACGCGATGCTGGAGAAGTACCCGCGGGAGTTCCGCAACTACGCCGTGGCCGCGTGGGCGCTTGCCCGGCAGGGGCGGCTCGACGAGGCGCGCGACATGCTGCGCCGGGGCGAGGAGGAGGGCCCCCCGCGGCGCACGGACAACTACCGGGAGATCGGGCCCTTCATTCTCGACGGCGGCTACGCCTGGATCGGGGGCGACGCGGGCGGCGCGATCGAGGCGTTCCGGACGGCGATCGCCGACCCCGATGCCGAGCCCCAGCAGCTCTCGTTTCTCTGGGAGCATCTCGGGCGCATACGGGAGAGCCTCGGAGACCTGGACGCCGCATGTGCCGCGTACGCCAATGCGGTCGTCCTGGCCCCGGGCGAGCGCGAATCCGACGAGCGCGGCGCGTACGAATGCTGGTGCGCCCTCCTTCGCCGCGAAGAGAAGCCGGCGAACCTCGGGACGGAAATCGACCGCGTGCTTCGAAAGCTCGAGGCGGCCGCGGGCGGGGAGCAATCGCTTCCGGCGGCGGCCATGCAGGCCCTTGCGCTCTGCCGGCTCCACCACCCCGCAAGGAGAAACATCGCCGGCGCGATCGACTGCGCGCAGCGGCTCGCGGGCCGCGACGGGAGCCGGAACGAGCGCAGGGACAGGCTCGCGTTCCTTGCCGGCGTGCACGCGGAGGCGCGCGACTGGGCGGCTTCGGCGCGCACGCTTGAGGACGCCGCGTCTTTGGGCGCCGCCGATCCCTCCGCCGCGATCGCACTCGACACCTGCCGGCGGCGCGCGTTGCCGCGCGTGGCGTCGTTCGCCGCGTGTGATGCGCTGCTCGCCGCACGCGGGGAGGAAACGCTGGTCGCGGCGCGAGGGCCGTGGCAGTTCTTCCGCGCGACGACGGAACCGCCGCAGGAGTGGACCGCGCTCGCGTTCGATGCGTCTGCGTGGGACGCCGGTCCCGGACCCTTCGCGTGCGGTTTCGAGTATCCGGTCCGCGGGACATCGCTCGAGGGCATGCCGGGCGCCTACACGGCGCTGTACACCCGGCACGTATTCCGCGTGGAGGATCCGCGGGCCTTCGTCCGATGCCTCCTTGTCGTGCGGGCCGACGACGGCTTCGTCGCCTACCTCAACGGCAGCGAGGTGGGACGAGCGCGTGCGGGCCCTCAGGGCATTGCGGTCCCCGCGAAGGGCTCCGCCGCCTCGGGGGGCAATGCGGGCGCGCCGATCTGCCTGGCGATCGACGCGGGCGCGCTCCGCCCGGGCGACAACTGCCTGGCGATCCAGGGGCTGAACGACGCGAACCGCCAGACCTCGTTCTTCCTCCATGCGGAGCTGACTGCCGCTCTCGCCGCGGATGCGGCTGCGCGCCGGGATGTCGTCGACCGCGTATCCCGCGCGGCGCTCGATGAGCCCGCGCGAACGATGGCGCAGTACCTCGCGGCGCGCGCGCTGCAGCTCGACGGGGCGTACGACGAGGCGGCGAAACGGTTTGCGGATCTGTGCGCGAGCAGCTTATCAAGTCCC
>JBFZCA010000530.1:0-3699 GCA_041308205.1 Planctomycetota bacterium
TTGCCGAGGCGCTTGCGCTCGCGAGGGCGGGAGCCGTCGAGGCCGCGTGGGAAACCATCAGAACGGCGCCCAGCGTGACCGCGCCGTACGCGGCGTGGCAGCGCAGCGCCTACGGGGGCAGAATCGCGGCCATGGCGGGGCACGCCGGGGAGGCGCGCGCGTTGTTTGCCGAGGCCGAGAGCGCGGCGGCGAGATCGGGGTTCGCCCCGCTGCGCGGCAGATCGCTCCTCCTCGCCGGCGAGGCCTGCCTTTCAATCGGCGATCAGGCGGGGGCGTCGCGTGCGCTGCGCGAGGCCTACGGAGCACTGGGGGGCGCATCGCCGAGGCTTGCGGCCCAGAGCATCCTGTGCCTCGCGTCGCTTGCGGTGGACGAGGGTGAGTTTCACCAGGCGCTCGGCCACATGTACCGCGTCGCCGAGGATCTCGACCGTCCGATTGCCGAGGACTGGCCGGCTGCGGGGGAGGATTCCGGGCGCGGGGGGCGCGTCCTCGATGACTGCCGGCGGCTGCTCGATCGCGGGGACTCGGATGCGGCCCAGCGGGCGTTCATGACGCTGCTCGCGTCGGGTTCGGAGAGCAGGACCGCGGTTGCGTGGGATCTGCTGGGGCTCGCCGATCTGGTCGTGAGCTACGACAACGATGCGCTCGCGCTGGGCTGCGTCGCCGAGGCGCTCAAGTGCGTGCGCGGCGGGGCGGGGGAGAAGTTGCTGGCGCGCGCGCACCTCGCATCGGCCAGAGTGAGCACGCTCATTGGAGATTATGGCCGCGCGTTCACGTCGCTGGCGGGCGCGTTCCGCGGGGCCGTGCTTGCGTACGACCGCGCGGGGTTGGGGGCGGTGTGCCTGGCGTACGCGCGGCTCCTGCGGATCGCAGGCGTTCCAGATCTCGCGGCGCGCTGGTGCGCGATGAGCCGCGTGCTGAGCGTGTACGGCGACGCGGCGCGCCTCGAGGCGGACGGCGCGTGCGAGCAGGCCTGGATTTTGCTCGCACAGGATCGCAGGCACGAGGCCGTCGAGGCCGTGGCGTGCGCGTCGGGGGGCGATACGCGCGCGGGGCTGGAGCGCAAGCTGCTCATTGCCGCGGCGCGGGGAGGCGAGGAGGGCATCGCGCTGGCCCAGGAAGTGGGCGATGCGGCGAAGGCAGCCGGCATCCAGGACCTGACCGGGGAGGCGGCGCTGATCCTGGGGCGCGCGCACGCGCGGCGCGGGGAGCGAGGTCTCCTGCACGCGATCGAGATCATGCAGAGCGTGGCGGATCTTGCGCAGCAGAGGAAGCGGCCGGAGCTGGGCGTGCGCGCGAAGATCGCGCTGGGAGAGCTGTTTCTCGCACGCAAGCGGCACCGCCCGGCGCGCGAGTTCCTGCGCGCCGCGGCCGGGGACCTCGCCCGCCTGCAGGCGCGCGTGCCGCGCGCTTTTCGAGCGCATTTCATTTCGAAGAGTGAATACCGCGAGGCCGTGGAGTCGATCGGAGGGGCCTCGGCCTTTGCAGCGGCCGCCGATGCCCTGTTGAAAACTTGTTGAAAACCGGGGAAAAGAACCGGCCCGCGGATCCATCCGGCGAATATCGCCATCGATTGACGATCATAAGTTGTTTCTCTTGAGCACTTTAGGATCAGAGACCGTTTAGCGGTCTATGAATTGTTTCTTAATGCTCATGTGTTGAGAAACTAGACCACTTTTTTTGAAAGGTCGTTGACACGGTCGGGGCGAGGTGCTATAGTGACCGTTAATTAGGTGACGACTCCTTGAGAGTCTATCCCTGTTTTACCGAGACTTTTCTTCATTTTTCTCTTCACTTCTTTTCTAAGGGCGTCTTAGCTCCTCTGAGACGTCCTTTTTTTTTGCGAAGAGAGGGCGCGGATCCGACCGCGCGCGCGCCGTCAGTGGGTCTTGTTGCGGGTGCGCTGGCTCGATCGCGTGGGGTACAAGTCGAGGGCTTCCTGCTGGACGATCCGGTGCGCGGCGCGGGCCTCGACCTCCTCGGTCTTCTGCTTTATCTGCGTCGCGGTCAGGATGTCCCTGTCGACGAGGCACTCGCAGAGGGCCTGGAATCTGACGGCGAGATCGGCGAGCGTGAGCGCCTTGCGCGACGCGCCCTGGTCGTCTTCTCCGTCCGCATCGCGGTCCTCGAAGAAATCGGGCGTGACCCTGCAGAGCTGGGCGAGCTGCTTGATCTGGCGCGGCGTGGGCCGGATGACGCCGTCCAGGATGCCCTGAAGATGGTCTCTGGGAAGCCCGAGGTGCTCCGCCGCGAACTTCGAAGACACGCCCTGCATCTGCAGGAGGAACCGCAGTTTCTTGTTCATCTCGTCGTTCATGACTGTCTCACTCGAACACTTCGGCCTTGAGAATTCTCCATGCGGCTCCCGTACCGTACATGGCGCCTATGACGATCGTATGCGGATTGCCGTTGACGGTGATCTCGATGCGCAGATCTTTCACCCGGACCGCGTTCTCGGGGAGGCCGTCGCGGGTGAGGGAGTAATCGGGCCCCTTCGCCACGTTCTTGTAGCTGAGCAGATTGCCTTCCAGGACCTGCTGAATGCCGTGCACCCAGCCGCGGCGGCCCGACTTGATCATGGGCGCGTGCGCGGGCGCGAAGAACGCGTCGACATCGGCGTCCGAGAGGATGTACGGACCGAAGTTCCCATCGGAGATGTCCGGCACGAAGCCCCGGGCGAACTGTGCGAAGTCCGGATCGGTTTCAGGCGTCTGGACGGGCGGCTCCCGCGGCGCGGCGGCGGCCGGTTGCGGCTCCGGCCGGGCGGGCATCCCGGGGGCGCATGCGGGCGCCGCCTCGGGGCAGGGAGCCTTGCAGCCCCCAAGGAGCGCGGACAGGGCGAGGAGAAGGGCTTCGACGCGCATCGCTCATCCTCTGCGGAGACCGTGTGACAAGCTTGCCGGCGTGATCATCACTAGTTATCGGCTGCAGGCATGGGGGAGCTTGCGGCCCCCGTCGAGATTTCCTCCCCCGCGGGGGCCTTCATGCGCAGGGCGAGCAGCGCCTGGGCGCATGCCTTTCGCACCTGGGGCGAGGGATCCGACCGCGACATGCGCTTCAGGTCGTCCTGGAAGCTCGCGAAGCGCCGGCGGACGAGCATCTTCGCCGCGGCGAGGCGCACGTCGGCCGTCTCGTCGCGGACCGCGATGCGCAGCGCCTCCTCCATGAAGTCATCGGGGGCGGGCGCAAGGCTTTCCAGCGCCTCCAGGCGGCACTCGGCGCTCGGGTCCTGCGAGATCTGCCGTACGAGCGCCGCCGCGCAGTCGCCGGTCGGGCACGTTCGGAGCGCCACGGCCGCGGCCAGACGCGCAGCCTCGCGCTCGTGGGCGGTCAGCTCGATGAGACGGTCGCAGCACTGCGGGTCGCCCAGGGTATGGACGGCGGCGCCGATTCTGCGCCCCATGCGGCTGGATTGCACCGCGGGGAGGACGTCGATCAGGTGGTGGGCGACCTCGGGCTCGCTGAATGTCTCGAGCACATCGAGGATCGCCGCCTGCTCGGGGCTCTCCTCGCCGGAGAAGCGGGGGAGCACGATGGGGATGACGGCCGTGCCGATGGCCTGGAGCGCCGTCACCGCGCGGGTGTTGATCCTGCCGGTGGGCGTGACGAGATTGCGCACGATCGCACGGATACGCTTCTCGCGGCCCTCATCGGGCGCGGCGGGGGAGCGAGGCGGGGCCGCGGCGTTCGGGTCGCCGG
>JBFZCA010000531.1:0-10219 GCA_041308205.1 Planctomycetota bacterium
GCGCCTCGTGGGAGCGGGCGTCGGGCCGCGGCGGCAGCATCACGCGCGCGGCGACGAACGGCAGGCCGCGCGCGACGGCGAGCTCCTCGGCGAAGGCCATGTCCGCATCCGCCTCGGCCCCGCGCAGGCCGTGGTGGACGTGTCCGACCACGAGCGCGACCTCGTCGCGCAGCAGCTCGTGGAGCGCGAGAAGCAGCGCGACCGAGTCGCGGCCGCCGGAGACGGCGACCAGCAGCCGCTGCACGCCCGCGCACAGGCGTTGCTCCGCGAGCGCGCGTGCGATCGTGTCGAGGAAACGAGCGTCGTGCATGCGTCGTGCCCAGGCGTTCCGCGCCGCGCGGCCGATTCGGCCGCGCGCGGACGCGAGGCGGCTTACGAGTCGGCATGCGGCGCGAGCGCCGCGTCCTCCCAGTCGTTCTCGAGCTGCAGCGCCCCCCCGATGCGGTAGCGGCGCTTCCAGGTTTCCCAGCCGGGCTCTCTCTGGAGGTCCCGCAAAAACGCGATGAAGCGTTCCAGGCTCGCGCGGGCCACGAGGTATTGTACCAGGGAATGGCTCTGCGCATAGAAGACATCGATGCGCTCCTTGGGCGGGTACGTCCGGAGCGCGAGAAGCTCATCGATCGGGAAGAGCCGGCGCTGCTGCGCGGCCCGGAGAAGATGCCGGCGGTAGTATGCGTGCTTGAAGCCGGGCTCGCTCATCACGGCCACGCCCTCGCTCGCCCAGAGCGGCATGGCGTGCGGGTAGTCGAGCGCGGCCGCGAGCAGGAGGTGCGTGAGCTCGTGCCTGAGCACGCTCGACAGAAGCTGGGGGCAATCGCGGTACGTGCTGATCTCCTGCCCCAGCAGGCGTCCGAGCTGCGACTTCCACCAGGTGTGGGCGGGAGCCCATTCCGCGATCTTGGTCGCCTCGAGGTAACGCTCCTTCGTCGAATGAACCTTGACGGTGCACCGCACCGCGAACGCGTCCACCCCGAACTGCGGCGCCAGCGCTCGGAAGTGAAGCTCGAGCGCTTCGCTCACCTGGGCGCCGAGCGGCCTGTCCGCGCAGGCGACGACGAAATGCTCGCTCGCGATGGTGTGGGCATCCTCGTCCAGGGCCGGCGGCGCCGCCGCCTCGCCCCGCTCCTCGCCGGCCGCCCAGCGGCCGTGAACGGCCAAGGCCTTCTCCGGGTCGAAGGGCGCGTTCGGGTCCGGGCAGATGCGTTTGTAGTGAGGAACCGCTTCCTGCAGGCGGCCCAGGGCCTCGAGCGTGTGGCCCATGAGGAAGTGGAGCGCATCGCTCTGCGGGCAGAAGCCCAGGGCGCGCGCGAGCACGGTTTCGCTCTCGGCGTGCTTGCCCTCGGCAAGCAATTGCTGCGCCACGCGGGCCTGCGCGTAGGTGTAGCGGTTGACGAGGCTCGCGAAGGCATCGGGGTCGCTCGTCAGCGCCGCCTCGTAGTGCGATGCGGCCCGGGAGAAGTCCTGCGCGCCGAGGGCGCGGTCGCCGAGCTGCGCCTCCGCGTGCGCGAGCGGCCCCTCGACCTCGTTGCTTCTGTCGGGGAAGAGATCCGCGAGCGTGCGGTACAGCGCCAGGCCCTGGTCCAGGTCGCCGGCGGCGCAGGCGGCCTCGGCCTGCATGCGGAGCGGCATGAACGTCGCTTTGACCGCGTTGATCTCCTCGATCGCTCGGCGCGCCTTCGGACAGTCGTTGCCGGTCGCCTGCGCGCGCGCAAACAGGGCGAGCGCCTCATCGTGCCGCTTGAGGCGCTGGAGGAACGCGCCGTAGACCAGGAACGCATTCTGCAGCGCGCCGCGCACGTTCTCGTGCTGCGGCGCGCGCGCCGCGGCCTGCTCGAACTGCGCGAGCGCCTGCTCGAACTGCTCGTGGTGGAGAAGCTGGGCGCCCTGGAGGAGAAGATCGGACACGACATCCGTGCGCACGATCTCCTCGATCTGCTTGCGCGGGATGTAGATCGTGCCGTAGGGGAGCTTGAGGCGCACGACGCGCGGGTTCTCCTCGACGACCTGCCCTTCCATGCGGTTGCCGTTGCGCAGGACAAGCGTGTCGGCCGCGGCGTCGAACGCGAGGAACACCGCGAGCACGCAGGCTCGGACCTGCGCGTGCCGTCTGTTCCGGCGGCTTGTCAGTCTATGCACTCCTGCTCCCCGGCGCGGCCCGCGAACGATCGTCCCCGGCGTGCGCTCGTCGGCCCTCGCATCCCATCTGTCATCGGCATTCCGAGCCGTTCTCGTCAAGGGCCGCGCGCGGTCGCGGCGCGGAGCGGCATCGAGCGCATGGTCCGGGAACATCGTTGTCGGCCGGGAGTCGCCGTGGTACGCTGTGCGCCATGCTGGAGAGAGAGTCGGGCATGGACGCGCCCGCGGGGCGGCCAGCGCCGCGCGAGGGCACCGTGACCGCGCGCTCGCAGCGCGAATACGAAGTCGACTGCGGCGGGGTTTCGGTGCGCTGCACGATGCGGGGCAGGCTGCACGGCGAGGGGCAGAGCGTGCTTGTCGGCGATCGGGTCGTGTTCCAGCATGTCGGCTCTTCGCAGGGGGTCATCGAGGAGGTCAAACCGCGGCGCAACGTGCTCTCGCGCGCAAGCGGCGGCAAGCAGCACCTGTACTGCGCCAACGTGGACACCGTCGTGATCGTCTGCGCGGCGCAGGCTCCGCCGATCAGGCCGGCTCTCATCGACCGCCTGTTGATCACGGCCCAGTCGGAGCGCCTCGACGCCGTGATCTGTCTCAACAAGGTGGACCTTGATCCCGAGGGCGAGGTCGTCCGGATTCTCCGGCTGTATCGGGAGCTTGGATATGAAGTGTTCTTCACCTCTGCGGTGACGGGCGCCGGCGTGCATGAGCTCGGGGATCGGATCTCGAAGGGCGTGAGCGTCTTCTCGGGTCATTCGGGGGTCGGCAAGACGTCGCTCCTGCGCGTGTTGATCCCGGGGTTCGAGGGCAGGACGCGGGATGTGACCAAGCGGGCCCGCGGCCGGCACTCCACGACCGAGGTCTACGTTGTCGGCCTTCCGGGGGGCGGTTTCGTCATCGATACGCCGGGGTTCCGCGAATTCACGGTCTGGGGCGTCGCGCTCGAGGACATCGGGAGCTACTACCCCGAATTCCTTCCGTTCGCGGACAAGTGCAAGTATCATGATTGCCTGCACTTCAGCGAGCCCGAGTGCGCGGTGAGAGACGCCGTCGAGGAAGGGCGCATAAGCGAGCTTCGCTACGGGAACTACATTCGGCTGCTCGAGAAGCACGGCCTCGAGTGACGAGCGGCGCGGGCGCGATTTCCTGCAAGGGAACGGCCCCCCGCGCGTCGTGCACTGTGAACGAACGCACCGGTTGTGGCGGCAATGGAACCGAGAGCAGCATTGGTTGTGCAGGCGCAACGGGGCGATCGCACGGCGCTGACGGCGCTCATGAAGACCGCGGTGCCCACGGTCGCGGCGATCGTCAAGGCGCTTGCGCCGTGGGTGCGGGACCGCGACGACCTGATTCAGGAGGCGCTCGTGCGCGCCATGACGCACCTCGGGTCGCTGCGGGATCCGGCGCGGTTCGGCGCGTACGTGAACGAGATCACGCGCAACCTGGTGTTCGACCTGAGCCGCCGGGACCGGAGCTTCGCGGCGCTGCCCGAGGAAGCGGCCGCGCGCTCGCGCAATCCGGTCGAGGATGCCATGCGGGGCGAGGCGCACGAGCGCGTGCATCGCGCGCTTGCGGGCCTGGAACCGGTCGATCGCCAGGTGGTGCTCCTGCGGCACTGGACGGGCGCGAGCTACGAAGAGACCGCGCACGCCCTCGGTTTGACGGTGTCGGCGGTGCAGTCGCGGCTCTTTCGAGCCCGCGCCGAGCTGCGAAAGCGGATCGGCGAGGCCGGTGCGCCGGATCTGGACTCCGGCGCGGAGAAGTGAGCTGCGGGCGGGCGCGTGAGTGCGCTGCCCCGCGGAGGACGACGAATGCAGTGCTATACGGAAGAGCAGTGGTGGCAACTCAACGATGGGTTCCTGGATGCGGAGCCGTCGGCCGCCATGGATGCGCACAGACGCGCGTGCCCGCGGTGCGCCGCGCTGTGGGGCGAGATCCGCACAATCGATGGCGGCCTGCGTGCGCTCGCGCCCAAGGAAGAGCGCTGCAACTTCATCGCGGTGAGCGCCGTGGGGACGCACCTGCGGCATCGCGCGCTCCGCAGGATCGTGCGCGTGTCGGCCGTCGCCGCCGGCATCGCGGCGGCGGTCCTGCTCGTGTCGGTGTTCGTGCCTCGGCAGGATGCCGGCGACGGATCGGTTGTCCGGACGACCCCGGCGCCCGCGGGCGTATTGGGGGAATCCGCGGACGGCATCGCGCCCCCGGCGGCGGACGACAATGCCGATTCCCCGGAGACGCTGCCGCGTGCCGCGATGCAATTCGCGTGGGGGACCGTCTCCGCGATCACCTCGCCGGATGCTCTTGCGGTCGTGCGCAACGCGAGGGATTCCTTCTGTGCGCGTCTCTCGCGCGGATCGGCGCGTTTCGAGGTCGACCCCGCGGCGGGAACGGCCGTGGCGATCGAGACGCCGGACGCCGTGATCGAGGTCGTCGGCACGGTGTTCTCGGTGGCGGTGCGCGATGAGGGCCGGCTCCGCACCGAAGTGACCGTGGAGCGGGGCAAGGTGAGAGTCGTGCACGAAGGCGAGGCGGTGATCGTCGTCGCCGGCGAATCGTTCCCGCCGCGCCCGGCGGAGATCCCGGGGACGCCGCCGCCGAGCGTCGACACCCCGGGCATCGATGTGCCGTCGCCGCAGGCGCAGCCCGAGAGTCCGTCCGGAACTACGATCGACATGCCTTCGTCCGTGCAGGTCGAGTACTGACGGAGGCTGCAGGCTGCAGCCTGTAGCCTCTTTCGTCAGCGTGTTCTCTCGGCGGGGATCATGGCCACGGTGTCGTCGAGGAAATACACGAGGCGATTGCCGTAGCGCCACTGGTCGACGGCGTACCCTTCCTGCGGGATACGGCGGACATCGTCGGGGAATCCCCAGGCCCGCGCGGCTTCCTGGCGCGTCATGCCGATCGCGAGGAGACCGCGCTTGGCGTCGGCGCTGTAGGCCTGCTCGGTGCGCGAGCGCAGGATCTCCTGGCCCCGCTTCAGGCGGGCAAGGGCCGCCAGGGTTTCCTTCATGGCGGCTTCCTCGGGCGGGCGCCAGGCGCCATCGGTGTTGACCATGCCCTGCATCCCGAGGAAATCGTCGCGGATGTACCAGGCATCGCGCCACTGAATGCAGCCAAGGGAGCGCAGGAAATCGCTGCCGGACTCCCACGCGGGGTCGCGGGCGAGAAGAGCGCTCACCTCCTCGATCGCCCACTTCGCATCGCCGAGTTGCGCGACCATGTCCTTGATCCACGCCAGGTGTGCGGCCGCATCGTCTGCCGGCGTCTCCTGCTTCTTGACGAGGAATCCCTTGCGCAGAATGGCGCTGCCGGCGTCCTTGAGGTCCGCATCGTTGAACGCGGCGGCTCTGGCCAGGGCGCGGGCTCCCAGGTCGAGCAGCGCGGCGCTCGGACCCTGCAGCTCCCCGCCGCGCCGGGAGTAGGCCTGCGCCTCGGTCTCGGTCTTCTCCACGGACGTCACCGTGATCGTGTCCTTGTCCGTGAAGCGGCCCTTGACGATCAGGCGGTCGACGCCGGCGCGCAGGCCGAAGAGCGTTGCGGTGGACTCCTGCGAGGCGAGCGCGAAGCAGAACGCGGAACCGCTCAGCTTGAGCTGCAGGTCGAGGAACCCCTCGTAGCGGCCGACGACCTCGACCTCGCCATCGCGGGCCTTCAGGTCCTCGACGGGCACGGGATCCGCCGCGAGCAGCGCAACGAGCACGATCACCTGCATTCGTCGGTCCTCACTCCCGCCGTCACGGCAGCATCTCCATCACGAAAATATCGCCCTTGATGGTCGCAAAGAGGATGCGATCCCTGAGCACGAACGGCGCGGCCTCGATCGGCGTGGGGCCGGAGTACGACCAGGCCGTCGCCATCGTGTCCAGATCGAACGCGATGCATGCGCCGGCATCGTTGCCGAAGAAGAGCCTGCGGCCGACGGCCGTCATCAGGCCGATGGGCCCGCCCGCGGTCGTCCCCGCCGCCTTGGCGGCGCCATCGAGGCCGAATACGTGCAGCTCGCCGTTCTCGAGCGGCACGCAGAGCTCCCTGTCCGTCGCGAGCGGCCGGGAGGAGATGCCGCTCGGGAGCGAGTGCCGCCATCGCACCGCGCCCGTGGCGGCGTCCATCCCGTAGAGCGTCTGTTGCGCGGTGACGACGACGACGGCGTCGCCGAACGCCGCCGGGCTCGCCACGATGTCGGCGTCGAGCGCCCGGCGCCACTTCACCGTGAGCTTCGCGGCATCGAGGCCGTAACACAGGTCGCAGCTCGTGCCGACGACGAGGGTCCCGTCGATCAGCACCGGTCCGCTCGCAATGCGTCCGTCGAGCGCGGTCTGCGCCGCCGGCTTGCCGCCGCGCAGGCTGACCACGTGCCCGTTGGCCGTCGCGGCGAAGATCGCGCCGTCTCCGCCGCAGGCGGGCAGGAGGTATGCCGCGCCGGGAAGACGCACGCGCCACGCCGCGTCCCCGGTCTCCGGGTTCAGGCACGCCAGCTCGCCCTCCGCGTTGCCGACGACGAGATTCCGATCGTGCGTCGCGATCCACGAGCACGGGTCGCCGTACCGTCCCAGCGCGCGCCGCCACTTGATGGCGGGCCCGGACGGATCGAATCGATAGAGGCCGCCGTCGCGCGCGGAGAAGATGGCGTCGTCGCCCCAGACGAGCACCTGCCCGTGCATGGGACCGCTGTGCGAGATCTTCGCGAGCGGCGCCCACTGCAGTCTCACGCAGGCTTCGCACGTCGTGTCCTTGGCAAGCGACCAGGCCGCCTCGCGGCATCCGGCGCGCTTGAACACCAGCTTGACGGTCTTGCCCGGCCGATAGCGCAGCTTGAGCGGTGTGCGCCCCAGGTGGTCGAGCATGGTCTTCTTCCCGGACTCGGTCTCTTCTTCGCCCTTCCAGACGTAGACATCGGCGCCGCCCGGTATGCTCGTCAACTGCAGCGGCAGCGTCGCGTTGCGCGCGAGCGGCGAGTGGGGGAATTCGACGATGAGATGATGCAGGCGCTCGTACGCGCCGGCCAGATCGCCCGCCTCCTCCAGCGCGGTGCCCTCGGCAAGCAGCCGGGCAGGCTCCTCGGTCAGGCGCGCGATGCGCTCGCGCTCGGCGTTGCGCTCCTCGGCGATGCGCGCCTCATAACTGCTCCTCATGTTGTGGAGGTGCGTGAGGCGTTCCTGGGCATCGTCGCCCCACGTGCTCCAGCCGTAGGTTCCGAGAAAACCCTGATAGAGATCCTCGGCCTGCTGAAAGGAATTGTCGCGGAGCAGCTCGTACTCCTTGTTGGCGACCCACGCGTAGGCGACGCGCGCCTTGCTCTCGTAAATGAGGGGAATGATGATCGCCAGGGCGATGACGGCGCTGGCGGCGATGATGATGGTTCTCCGGCGAGCCCGAGTGCGCTCATCGGCGGCGAGCTCGACGGAGATCTCGTTGATGCGGGTCCGTATGTCCTGCCGCGTCGGGTCCGCGTCCATCATCCAGCGGAGAATCTTGACGAGCTCGGTCCAGTTCTTCTGGTTCGTCAGGTGCGCGGCGAGAAACTCCATGTGCGCCATCGCCGCCTTGGCATCCCCGATCGAGCGCCAGCGGGACACGATGGCCAGGCGGAGGTCGGGGTCATCGGGCACGTGCTCGTTCACCTGCAGGAGCACCTCGCGCGCCGCCCGCGGGTCGTTCTGCCGCTTGAGAAGGTCGGTCAGGTCCAGCGCGCGGTTGAGGGCATCGATGGTCTGGTTGAGGGCGATGGCGGTGTCGAGCGCCGCGTGCAGCGCCTGCCTGTCCGCCGGGCGCAGGCTCAGGAGCTCGTGCGCGATCTTCTGCTGGTCGCCGGGCGCGAGCGGCAGCATCTCGTTGAGGCCCTCGCGCAGGATGTCGCAGGCGGTCTTGTCGTCCAGAAGCTCGTGCAGCGTGCGGGATGCGCGGATCCGCAGCGCGACGTTCGCGGGCTGCTGCTGGAGCGCGTAGAGGAGATAGCGCGCCTTTTCCTGCTCGGCGGACTGATCGGCGAGATTGAGAAGCTCCTCGACCGACAGCGGCCGGATGACGCCGGCCGTGATGAGGTTGAAGAGCGTCCGCGCGCACGGAAAGCGGCCGATGGTCGTGCGCTGGTACAGGTCGCAGACCGGCGTGCGGCCGTCGATGAGCGCGTAGATCTCGCGTTCCTCGCTGTCGGACAGCTCCGGCTGGATGCCCGTGGGCGCGAAGATCTCGTTGCCCGTGTGGACGTGCGTCTGGATGATGGGCCATTCGTCGAGCCGCTTCAGCCCCTCCAGGATGAGAGGCTGCGGATCGATGGAGAGGTTGATCGAACGCAGCACGCCGCGCACCTCCGCCGGCGGCTCCGCGTCGACCTTGAATTCGAACTCGGCTTCCTTCAGGAGGAAGAGATCGTAGATCTCCTCCCTGAGCTGCGCCTGCAGCGCGGACGCTATGTCGTCGCTGGTGACCAGCCCGCGCCCGATGAGCGTCTCGCCCAGCTTCTCGCCGGTCTTGCGCTGCGCGGCGAGCGCCTCGTGGACCTGCGCTTCGGTGAGCTTGCCCTGGCGTATGAGGATTTCGCCCAGCATGTATCCCTTGGGCGACGCCGAGGAGGCGAACGTGATCTCGCCCTGGGCGAAATGAATGTACCGCGTGGTGTGCGTGTCGCCCTCGGCGATGCGGATGCAGAGCGTGCCGGTGTGGCGGTTCAACGCCAGCGACTGGAAGATCTCCGCAAGGCTGAAGCTCTTGAGGTTGCCACTGAGCGACATTGTACCCTTCACCGCCTGCGGCCGGCACGTGTCGCGGCCGGCGGCGGCACACGGCCGCCGGCGACGTTCGTGCGCGAGCGTATCGCCACCCGCAGTCCTCTCCTCTTCCGGCCCGATGATGCCTCTCCATCGGCCTCAGAAGTCTATCCGGCCCGTTTTGCTTTGGCAAACGAACGCGGAGCATCGTAGGCTTGGGAGGAGAAGGAGCCGGCGTTCCGCCGATGCGCGCACGGGCGGGCCCCGGGGCCGCCGCTGCCGGCGGACCGGGCCGCAGGGGCCGTGTACGCCTCGGAGGGATGGGATGCCGCGCCGCCAGCGTTATGGGTCGAAGCGCCGTTTCGCCTGATGATCACGTGTGTGCGCGCGCCGCGGTCGCGCTCGGGGTCGTTTCATACGCGCAGCTCAGGGAATGCCTGCACATCCTGAAACGCGAGGGCGGCGAGCGCTCGCTCGCCGCCATCATGCTCGACAAGGGGCTCATGGACGAGGAGGCGCTCGGCGAGATCGCGCGCGTGCAGCGCAGGAGGAAAGACAAGCGCGTGAAGTCGGGGTCGAGGGAGGATGAAGAACGCGTGCTCGGGAAAGTCCTGCTCGACAAGCATCTGCTGTCGCCGGCGGCGCTGGAGGATGCCGTGCTGGAGAAGCAGCGGTTCGCGCGCAAGCACCTGGATATCCACCTGGGGGAAGTGCTGCTGCGGCGGGGCGCCGCGAGCGCCGAGACGGTTCGGGGCATCCTGCGCGGGCATCGGGGGGAGATCATGCACTGCCGCCGTTGCGACATGCACTTCCACGTGGGCTCCGGCGTGACGGAGGGGAGGATGCGCTGCCCGCGCTGCAAGGAGGAGCTCATGCCGGTGCGGTTCCTGCGGCTCGTCGAGGCCGATGGAGAGATCAAGTGAGGGTAGGCCGTGCACGAACGCGATGATCCCCTGGTGCGAGAGGCGATGCGCAAGACGGGAGTCCTGACCGAGGTGCAGCTTCGGGTCGCGGAAGATTATCAGCGCTCGGTCGGCGGCTCGCTGCGCGAGATCATCGTGCGCCTGGGCTTGGCGGGGCAGGCGGACATCGAGCGCGCGCTCGCCTCGCAGGATGTGCTCGTCGTGGATCGCGACCACATCGCGAGGGAGTACGCGAGCAAGCTCCCCCTCAAGCTGCTGCAGGGGTACTGCGTGTTGCCCGTGCATTCGTCGCAGGGCGTCCTTCTGGCGTGCGAGCACGAGCCCGAGCCCATCGTGTGCGAGGAGCTCTGGGATCTTCTGGGCGCGCGGCTGACCCTGCGCATCGTCCCGTCGGGTACTGTGAGCCGCGTGCTCGAGGAGCTCTCGCGGAGCCGCGCCGCGTGCGCGTCGCCGGCG
>JBFZCA010000532.1:0-2565 GCA_041308205.1 Planctomycetota bacterium
CTCAATCGCAAGATCCTCAGCGTATTGTTCAATACGCCTGCGGTCTTGCTCAATCGTCGCGGCCGAATCTGACCCAATTCAGGGCGCCAATCGTCCAACTTATTCTTGCGCGAGCCCTTAGTCCTCGGTCGGCAGCGGCGTACCCTTGGTCTCGGGGGCCCAGAAGAGCACGATGATGCCCGCGAGGTAGACGAGCGCGAGGACGAGCGAGACCGAGCGGAAGGGCTCCGCGAAGCCGAGGTTATCGAAGAGGTTCCGGATCGGGATCTTGAAGAGAATGAAGAGCGCCGCGACCACGCGGCCGACGTTGTAGCAGAACCCGGTGCCGGTGCTCCGCAGGCGGGTGGGGTAGATCTCGGGGAAGTAGATCGAGTAGCCGCCGAAGAGGCTGAGCGTCACGAAGCCGAGGAACGGGAGCATCGCGTACGCGTGCCAGCTCTCGTCGAGGAAGAGGAATACTCCGGAGACGACCACCCAGGCGCACACGAACGCGCTCCCGAAGGCGAGGCGGCGTCCCAGGCGCGTCGCGACCCAGGTGAAGGCGAGCATCCCGAAGAACGCTCCGACATCCTGCAGCAACATGCCCATCGCCTTGAGATTGCCGATCTGCTCGCGCGTCTGGTCCTTGATCGCGGAGTCGATGAGCTCGGGCGTGTAGAAGCCGACGCCCCACAGGCCGATCACGCCGACGAGCGCCAGCGACACCCCGACGAAAGTGTTGTGGCGCCAGCGCGGCGTTCTGAAGAGGCCCTTGATGTCGCCGAGCTGGCGGTCGAGGTTCTCGGACGCGGTCTTGCGGGCGGCGTTCCACGCGTCCGGCTCCTTCACGGTGCGGAAGATGAGGACCACGAGAATCGCGGGCACCACCCCGATCATGAACAGGATGCGCCACCCCGAGACGCCCTCCTCCCCGAGGAGGCCTCCGAGCGTCGTGGGCACCTCGGGCGACACGACGAAGCGTGCGATCACCGAGCCGGTGAGGTTGCCGAGGGCCGAGAGCGCCTGGAAGAGGCCGAGCGCGAAGGCGCGCGAGTGCTCGGGCATGGTCTCGGCAACGAGGCTTGCGGCGGTGGCGAACGCGCCGCCGATGCCGCACCCCATGAGAAAGCGATAGAGGCAGAAATCCGCAAGCCCGACCGCGAGACCCGAGAGCCCCGTGAAGACGGAGTACACGGAGATCGCGATGGCCAGCGTCTTGACGCGTCCCCACTTGTCGCCGTAGATGCCGAAGAAGAACCCGCCCACCGCCCACCCCAGGATCATGAGCGCGGTGACGACATCGCCGAACTGATCGCACTGCTTGGAATACAGGGCGCCGAGCCGGGCTTCCAGACGTCTGTCGGTCTCGGCGGCGACATCGGCCTCGTCGAGCGTGCCGGCGGCGGCGTCCTTCTCCACCTCGCTGCGGATCGCCGGGGCGAGCTCGGCCTCGAGCGGCTCGCGGCGCTGTTCCCAGTGCATCAGTTCCTTCACCGCGGGCGCGCGCGAAAGAACGAAGATGCGCTGGTCCATGCAGTCGAACGTCCAGCTCAGGACGGCGACGAGCAGGACCCACCAGTGGTATCTCGTCAAGCCTTGATACCACCTGAGCTTGGGAACGGTGCTCTCGGGCATCGCAGCTCCTTTCGTCGGGCGGCGCGGCCGCGGCCGCCGCCAGTGTAGCAGCACCGCGCCGTGCGTGACAAGCGGTCGTTGACGGGCCTTCCCTTTATCCCTATAATCACTATAGAGTATGAAGCTCGATAGACGGCTCACATTGCTCGCGGCCGCGCTTGCGTGCGCGGTCATGGGCGCCGGCGAGGCGCGGGGGCTCGTGCTCTGCATCGGCGATGCGGGGCACATGGCCATCGAAGCCGCCCACGACGGCGATGCCGCCTGTCATTGCGGAGATTGCCCGCCGTGCGGGACGACCGCCGTCGCGGGGTTCCGGTGCGGGCAATGCGGCGGCTGCCTCGACATTCCGCTGTCGCCGCGCGCGGGCGACCGCACCGCCCCGAACGGGCGCGTTGTCCGCGACGGCGCCGCGCCCTCCCTCAGAAACTCCGATGCACACGGCGCCCAGACGCCGGTTGCGGGGATATCCGGGCCCGGCCGCGCCGGCGTCCGGGATCCCGCGCTCCACAGGACTCCCATCCTGCGCATATAGAAGCCTCCGAGCGGACGCATCGGATCACGTAGGCCGGAAATGCCTCGGAGGCGGTCATGCAGTCGTTGCTGCGATTGACGTTGATTTACTGGGCGGCCGTGTGGACGGCGGGTTGCGCCGGGAGCGGCATCATCGGCGGCGATCCTGCGCCGATGCGCCGGTCGTACGACGCGGTGCACGCCGCCGGGTTGCCCGGCCGCGAGGAGCCGGCGGGGGCGCTGAGCGAGGCCCGCGCCATCGCGCTGGCGCTGGTGGGAACCCCGGCCTGTCATCGTTCGCACGGGCATCCGCGGCGCGCAGATCCCACGCGAACGATGCCGGGCCGGGGTTCCCACCCAGCGCCAGCGCGATGGCGCGGGCCTCGCTCAGCGCCCCCGCCGGCTCCTCGCGGCCGGGCAACCCGGCGGCGTGCACCGCGT
>JBFZCA010000533.1:0-4973 GCA_041308205.1 Planctomycetota bacterium
CGCCCGCCGCCCTGCCCTCGTCCGCCGCCCTGGCCGCAGCCGCGCCCGCGACCGCGTCCCATTCCGCCGCGTCCTCCTCCGTTCATGAGAGACTCCTCCTGGCTTTTTCCTGCCGCGCCCCTGAAGCGGCGCCGGCCGCGTCCGAAACAGCCCGGCATGGCGAAGGCCTCGCCATCGAGGCTGCCTGCAAGCCATGCGCGGACGACTTCACGCAGATCGCCGGCCACGAAGGGAACGACCCTGATGCCGTATCCCGCAACCAGCTCGTGAAGCGGCCGCGAGATCGCGCCGCAGACGAGCGTGCCGGCGCCGAGCTCGGCCAGACGTAGGGCTCTCCGGGACGGCAGGTCGTCGGACAGGACTTCCGATGTCTCGCGGACGACCTTTCCGTCGTCGACCTCGACGAGGTGGATATGCCCGGCCACGTCGAAGACCGGCGCGATTCGATCGTTCCAGACCGCGAAGGCCGCTTTCATTCGTCGAAGTCCCGCAGAGCCCGTGTTACGTGCTGGCAGGAACGCAAGCATGTTCCGTGCCAAGGCGAGAAGGCGCCGCGGATTGAACGTAAGTCACTTCATGATAATGCTTTGAGTCCAAGGGCGCGATCCGGCCCGTTGCAAGTAAGGTCGCATATATGCGACTCTAAATGCATTGCAGGGTTGCATGAAGGCAACTATGTTCGTGCGAAACGGCCGGCCCCGGGCGCCGGGCGCGCCGCCTCGCATCGCGCCGCGCGCGGGAAACCGGCGCCGGGAGCACGTGCGCTGCATGTCGGCCTTCTCCGTGCAACTCGACCTCTGCGGCTGATGGTACGCCGCGCGTACGGCGAGGATAATGGCGTTTGGGGCGGCCCGACGGCGCGCGAGCGCGACGCTCGCGGTCTTGCGACATGTCCGCCGATTGCCCGCGCGGCCCCCTGCCGGTAGCATCGGAGTCATGTACACGCACGCGAGAATCCCCGCCGGCATCGCCGCCGTCGTGGCGGCGCAGACCCTGATCGCCCTCGAGCCCCACGCGGCGCCGGCCGCCGATCCGTCCGTGAACAAGGCCCGCCTCGAGCGGGTCTACATCGTCTACAAGACCCACTTCGATATCGGCTACACCTCGACCGCCCACGACGTCGTCCACGAATATCGAACCGAGATGACCGACAGGCTCATCGAGGCGATCGAGAAGAACAAGGACCAGCCCAAGGAGCGGCAGTTCGTCTGGACGCTGTCCGGCTTCCCGATGCAGCAGCTCCTCTGGGAAGGACAGAGCCCGGAGCGACGCGCCAGGATCGAGCAGGCGATTCGCGACGGCAACATCGCCATCCACGCGCTTCCGTATACGATCCACACGGAAACGGCCGAGGCCGAGGACCTCGTGCGCGGCCTGGGCATTTCTTCGACGCTCGCGCGCGCGTACGGGAGACCGCTTTCGATAAGCGGCAAGTCGACCGATGTCCCCGGCCAGTCCTGGATCCTGCCGACGCTGATGGCGCACGCGGGGATCAGGTTCTTCCACATGGGCGGCCCGGTCGTCAACTTCGCCTTCAGCCTGCCGCCGGTCTTCTGGTGGGAAGGCCCGGACGGCTCGCGCGTGTTGACGTTCTACAACGACGATTACGGCATTCCGGCGCTGCCGCCCGCCGATTGGCCGTACAAGACGTGGGTGTACCTCGCGATGACCGGCGACAATCAAGGGCCGCCGAGCCCCGACGCCGTCGGGGAGGATCTGGAGTTCTACCGGAAGCGCGGCATCGTGGCGCAGGTCGGCACGCTCGACGATTTCTTCAACGAGCTCGCCAAGGAGGCTCTCCACGCGCTCCCCGTCATCCGCGCCGATCTTCCTTGCCCCTGGATCCACGGGATCGCGAGCATGCCGGCCGCCACGCGAATCGCGCGGCGAAGCCGCCCCCTTATCGGTGCGCTCGATGCGCTCGCCACGCTCGAACGATGCTGGGGCATCTACCGGCCCGACCTGACGAACCTGATCACGACCGCCTACTGGCGCACGCTTCGTTACTCCGAGCACACCTTCGGCCTGGCCAACCAGCACTACGTCAAGCTCCCCTGGGGCAAGGACTGGGAGAGGCTTTGGGCCGAGGGGCTGCCGCTCCAGTACCGGCTGATGGAGGAAGCGTGGAGGGAGAAGGGCGACTGCGCCATCGACGCCGCGCGTCTCATCGAGCTCCCGTACAAGGATGCCGTGAGCGCGCTCGCCGACGGCGTCAGCGTCGTCGGCGGTCGCATCGTCGTCTACAATCCGCTTCCCTGGACGCGCGATGCGAAGATCAGCATCAACTGCTTCCAGCTTCCCGGCGGCGCCTCCGCGCGCCCCGTCGACGGCGGACCGTCCGTGCCCTTCGCCTACGAGCCGCCGCCGCTCGAAGACAAGACGAGGGTCCGCAGCTTCATCGCCGAGGACCTGCCGCCCATGGGCTATCGCACCTATGTCGCCGGCGATGACCAGACCGAGCCGGACCGCCTGTCCATCGACGAGCAGGCAGGCAGCATCGAGAGCGCCTACTTCAAGGCGACATTCGACGCCGCGCACGGCCGCATCGCGAGCCTGATCGACAAGCGGACCGGCAACGAGCTCGTCGATGCGGCGGCACCCCGGGGCTTCGGCCAGTACCTGTACGAGCGCTTCGGCTATGCCGACATTGCCGGCTGGCTCGCCGGATCGCTCTACGGTCAGTACGAGGCCCACAAGTACCTCTTCGCCGCATTCGATATGCCGCGCGACGCGAAGTACGCGGCCGCCGTGCCGGAGAAGATGACTCTCGCGCTGCGGAAGACGCCGATCGAGGCGAGCGCGGTGATGACCGGAACTCTTCCCGGCCCCGGCATGCCGCAGCACGTGTACATCCGCCTGACGCTTCCCGCCTCCATGCCGATCGCCGACCTCGAGATCGGGTGGGACAAGAAACCCGATAGCTGGCCCGAAGCCGGCTGGCTCTGCCTGCCCTTCACGATGGAGCACTTCCGCTTCCGCGTCGGCAAGCTCGGCGGCGATCTGGACCCCGTCGCCGACTACACGATCGACAACACGAACACGCACAACCTCTGGATCAACACCGGCGTCGCCGTCTACGACGAGCAGACGGGCGCGGGCGTCGGAGTCTGTCCGCGCGATTCGCCGCTCGTGAGCCTGGGTTCCCCGGGCGAGTACAAGTTCGAGAAGAGACACGTACCGAAGACGCCGCACATCTACGTCAATCTCTACAACAACCACTGGCGCACGAACTTCGCCGCGTGGATCGGCGACGGCGCGCGCATGACGTCCCAGGTGCGGATCTGGAGCTTCGCCAAGTTCGATGCCGAATCCGCGCTCTACACGCCGGCGATGGAGATGCGCGTCCCGGCGGTCGCCGCGCGCTCGGTCGCGCGCCCGGGAATGCTGCCGCCCAGCCAGTCGGGCATCACGCTTTCCAGACGAGGCGTCGCCGTGAGCGCGTTCGGCCCGAATCCCGATGGCGCCGGCACGATCTTCCGCGTCTGGGAGCAGGGCGGCGCCGGCGGAGAGCTCACCGTCACGCTGCCCGCGGGCGGGAAGTTCACGACGGCCACGCCCGTCACGCTTCGCGGCGAGACGGCGGGCGCGCCGCTCGAGATCGCCGCGGGCGCGTTCTCCTTCCCGCTGGCGGCGTATGCACCGGCGAGCTTCGTTCTCAAGTAGCGCCGGCGCACGCCCGCCGGCGGGCCCGCCGCCTCGCATCGCGCCTCGCCCCGCGCTACGATGCCCGTGTCCGAGCCGCCGAAAGGAGCCCCGCATGACGACCCGGTTTCGCGCACGCGCCGGCATCGCCGCCGCATCACTCCTTCTCCTCGGCCTTTCCGTGGGGGCCGGGCCGGTTCTTCACCTGACGGCCAACGAGATCGACGCCGTGCGCGACCGCATCGCGCGCTTGCCCTGGGCGCGGAAGGCCTACGCGCAGCAGAAAGACGCGGCCGACGCGTGGCTCGCCGCGCCCGTGCCGATTCCGTCCGGCGAGACCGGCTGGTACCACGACTACTTCTGCCCGGACCATGCGGTCATGCTGCGCTACGACGGCGCGCGGCCCGACGAGCACGTCTGCCCGGTCGATGGCAAGGTCTGGCGCGATGCGCGCTTCGACGCCTACTGGCGCAGCCAGACCCATGGGAGGATCTTCCGGAGCCTCTACGCGCTGGCGCTCGTCCACCGGATCTCGGGCGAGCGGCGCTATGCCGAGGCCGCGGCGAGGATTCTCCGCGACTACGCCGCGTTCTTCCCGTCGACGACCCCGCACGGCCGCTGGGCGGGCAAGGGCCGCATCATGGCGCAATCGCTCGATGAGGCCGTCGCGATCCTCCAGCCGCTCAAAGCGTACGAGCTCCTGAGCGGGAGCGATGCCCTGTCGGCGGATGACCGCGCGACGATCGAGCACGCGTGGTTCGAGCCCACGGCCGAGCTGCTCGAGGCGCAGACGAGCACGATCCACAACATCCACTGCTGGCACAACGCCGCGATCGGGATGATCGGCTTCGCCCTCGGCGACCGGGCGCGCATCGAGTTCGCGATCGAGGATCCGCGCTCGGGCTTCCTGGCGCAGGTCGAGAAGGGCGTGAGCGAGGAGGGCTTCTGGTTCGAGGGGTCGACGGGCTACCACTTCTACACGCTCTCGGCGCTGATCGAGCTCGTCATCGCGGCCGAGCGGAACGGCATCCCGCTCTCGGCGCGCGCCCCGAAGCTCAAGCGCATGTTCGACGCGCCGATCGCGCTCGCCGATCCGTTCCTCGTCGTCCATGCGACGAACGATGGCGGCGCGGCGCGCCTGGCGAGCCAGGCCGCCCACTACGAGCACGCGGCCGTCTGGTTTCCCGAGGAGCGCGCATACCGCGAGGTTCTCGCGCGCGCCTACGGCAAGGAGCGCGCGACGCTCGCGGCGCTGCTCTACGGTATCGAGGAGCTGCCGCCGCAGGTCGAGGGCGTCCGCGCCGAGAGCGCGCTCCTGCCCAGATCGGAAG
>JBFZCA010000534.1:0-2622 GCA_041308205.1 Planctomycetota bacterium
GTAAAAATGCCCCATGGGCGGCGGCCGGTCGCCGCCCGTGCGCTTCACATGCGGCCACGCGCTCTTCCCCCTGCCGCAGGCGGGCGGCGTGGCGCTCTACGAGGGCTACATCCAGACGAGCAGCACCGACTACGGCGCGGCCCCCTACCGCCCCGCCGAACCGATCGATCTGTGGCGTTACGATCCCGCCGCCGACCGCTGGGACCTGCTCGGCGCCTGGCCGCATGTGAAGCGCACGGGCGGCGACCGGCCGCCGCCCATGGGGCATTTTTACGGCTATGCGTCCGAGTGCTACTCGCCGCCGCCGATCGCCGCCGGCGCGCGCGGCGAGATCGTGCTCGCCGGCCATCCCGGCAGGGTCTGGTTCCTCCCCTGGAAGGAGCTCCCCGCGCAGACCTGGATGCTCCGGCCGGACTTCGGGCGCCCGAGCGACGAGGCGGGCATGCGCGCCCTCGGCGCCGCGCCCGATCAGAGGCGCTATCGAACCGGCGCGTTTCTCGCATCGTTCTGCGAGGTCCCGGACAGGCCGGCGGACACGAATCTCGACCGGCTTCCTCCCAACCGATGGGTCGAGCTCCCGGCGCCGCCGCGCAACCCGTGCCAGGGCTGCCGCCAGCGCGACTGGGGGACTTCAGTCTGGGACTCCGATCGCGATCAGATCCTGTGCTGGGGCGGGGGCCACTGTGTGCGCTCGGCGAGCTGCGTCGCCCACATCTCGCCTGCCTCGGGGAGAATCGTCGAGAGCTTCGATGCCGACGAGCCGTACGGCGCGAACGGCGGCGGCGGGTTCGACTCCTCGATGCTCAACCGGCCGTGGGTGGGGCCGCACAACTACAATCACTACGCCTACGATCCCGCCTGCAAGCTGCTCGTGTCGGGGCGCGGGCACCTCTACGATCCCGAGCGCATGGACTGGCTGCGCATCGAGCCGTTCGCGCTTCCCTTCAGGTTCGACTGGGGCCACACGGTCGTCGAGACGAGCCCGCACGGCGCCGTCGCCTGGGCGCGGAAGAAGGGCAGCGAGGATTTCGGACTGTGGCGCTTCGATCGGCGGCGAGGGTGGATCGACCTGGAGCCGCGCGGGCCGCTCTTCGGCCCGTACTGCGACGCCAACGGCATGGTGTACGACGCGAAGCGCGACCGCATGATCCTGAGCGGCGTCGGCGGCGGGTACGAGAAGACGAGCGCGGGGACCTTTCTCGCGTTCGACTTCGCGACGCGCGCGCTCGCGCCGGTCGCGCCGAGGAATCCCGAGCTTGCGAAGACCCGCAACGCCCGCGAGCTTGCGTACATCGACCACGCCGACTGGATCCTGATCGGCGAGCAGCATCCTCCGCGCGGCGGCGGGGATGACGAGGGCAAGGAGGCTGCCGCCCGCCGCTGGACGCGCGTCTACGACTGCGGCCGGGACGCGATGTTTCTCCTCGACGCGGGGCCGGTCCCGGACGGCCACAGCACGGGGTGGATGTACGACCGGACGCGGCGCCTCGCCTACGTCTTCACGTTCAGGGGGGAGCTCTGGGCGCTCAGGATCGACTCGGCATCGGCGCGGCTCGTCGAAGACATCGAGGGAGAGGATTGACGTCGCGCGGCCGGGATGTCTTGAATGCGGGCGCCGCCTGTCAGACTCAGCGCCCCGCCACGCGGGTGACGCCTTCGACCCGCCCGAGCGCGTCGAGCGCCTGCTGCTGCGCCGCCGCCGACACGTTGAGCTCGAGCGTCGCCTTCCACACGGAGCCCGCGCGTTCGACGTCGATGGCTTCGGGGGCGATCTGCAGGTCCTTCAGCGCGGCAAGCACGCCGCCCGTGTTGCTCCTGTCCATGGCGAGCTCGATCGTGTGCACCGCGCCGCGCCGCTTCACGGCGCGCTCGACGTACGTCCCGAGCGTGAGTGTGAGGAAGACCAGCAGTGTGCTCAGGGCCGAGAGCCAGTAGTAACCCGCGCCGATCACCAGGCCGAGCGCCGCGAGCGCCCAGATCGTGGCCGCGGTCGTCAGCCCCGACACGTGCATCTGCGACCTGATGATCGCGCCCGCGCCCAGAAAGCCGATGCCGGTCACGACCTGCGATGCGATGCGCGAGGGGTCGGCGCCGGCGCCGGCGGCCTTCGTGATCTCGAGCGAGATGATCATGAGGAGGCACGAGCCCAGGCAGATCAGCATGTTCGTGCGCATGCCCGCGGCCTTGCCGCGCACTTCGCGTTCGAAACCGATCAGCGCGCCCGCGACCATCGCGGCGCCGAGCCGCAAACCGTACTCGATCGAGTCATCCATGTGCGCAAGCCCCCGGCGGGATTCCCGCCCGCGGCGCCGCGCCCGCGCGCCGGCGAGCGGGCGGACGACACGTGCGCGAATCCTCCATTCCATCATTATCGGCACCGCGCGCGCCCGACTTGCGTGCGGCTCCGCGGCCGCGCCGGGCGCGGATTCGCGGCCGGCGGCTCAAGCGCCCCGGCGCCACGGTCCGATAGAGTTGCTGCGGCGGGGATCCGCCCCGCGGCGCGGGGATTGTTCGCGAAGGGAGCGCAGGTGGCCACGGAAGCGCCCGTCAAGGTCCTGCACGTGATCACGCGCATGGTGCGCGGCGGCGCGGCGCGCATCGTGCTGGCCCTGTGCGACGGAC
>JBFZCA010000535.1:0-3048 GCA_041308205.1 Planctomycetota bacterium
ACTCCTCGACCTTGCCGATGACGATCTTCGGATAGGCGTAGCGCCTCCCGATCCTCTCGGCCTCCGTCGCGACCGCGATGAGGTTCTCGGGGCCGACATTGTCGCCGGTCACGTAGAGCGCGAGAAACGCGTCGTAGGGATAGGCCGGGTCCTTCTCGAGCCCGCGCAGCCTGCCGTGATCCCACCCCCACCCGTAGCCGTCCGTGAGCTGCGTCAGGACGCGGCTTCCGTCCGGCGATTCCCAGTAGAAGAGGAGCGGCGTCCTGACGCCGCGCACGCCGTTGTTGGCGCCGATCTGGAGCAGCCGCACGCCGCTGCGCGCGAGTAGCTGCGGGAAGACGCGCGTGTGTCCGGGGACATCGGTCTGCTTCGCCCATGCCGCATCGACGCCGTAGCGCCGCGCGAGCTCCTTCGAGGCGTAGAGCGAGCGCGCGATGTCCTCCAGGCCGCAGAAGTAGCTGTGCAGCGTGAAGGGCAGCGCGTGCCACGCGATCTCGCCGCGCGCGATGTACCCCTCGAGCTTCGCCCTTCCGGCCTCGTCCTTGCGCCGCAGCATCTCCTCGATCATCCACGTGGGATACGTCCACACGAAGCGCCGCCCCGGGGCGTGCACGCGGCCGCGGTCGCAGTACTCCTGGACGACATCGAGCATGGAGCCCGCGGACCGTTCGAGCATCGCGTCGATGGGCTCCGTGTACCCCAGGTCGTAGTGGGTCTTCATGGCGACGAAGATCCGCCACTGCCGGTGCGGCCGCGCGATGCCGGCGCCGGTCGCCGTCGCCCCGTCCGCGGTCGCGAGCTCGACCGTAACCTCGGTATCCTCCGCAACGGGTGGAATCCCGACCTCGAGCACGCCCTCCGCGCAGGCCGCCGCGCGCGCATCGAGCTCGGCGCGGTGCCCGCCGGCCCGGATCCGCAGCGTCCCGGCGCCGTCCCAGAGGCCGCTCACGTTGACGTGCAGGATCTGCAGGAGCGCGCCGTTCTCCTCGCGGAAGAAGACGGTGTCATCGACGGCGACGGCATCGATCGTCGAGGCGATTGCGCCCTCCGGATACGCGCGCAGGGAAAGCCCGTCGTACTGGAACCACGAGCCCTCGGCGTTCTCGATCGCGAGGACGTTGCCGCCCGCGCGCAGCACCCCCGCGGGCACGAAGTAATACATCGCCTGCACGCTGCCGTCCCTGGCCGTCGCGAAGGTCTTCGGCTCGCCCTTGTTGATGCGCACCGTGAACCGCGGCGGGTATGCGTAGTGCGAGCGGCAGAGACCGATCTTGAGGAGGCACCGGCCGGCCGGCGCCTCCGCGAGCTGGAAATCAACGTAGAACGCGTGGGCCGCGTGCCCCGCCCACGCATCCATGGGGCCCGGGTGAATGTAGGGAAACGCGAGCGCCGCATCGTCGACCCCCGCGCGGAAGCGCACGCTCGGGCCGAACGCCGCGCCCCACCGCTCCCAGCCGTCGGGCGCGAGCGCGAACCCGTCCGGCGTTCCGTCCATCCGGCCGGCGGCCATGATCTCGACGGGCTCTCCGGCCGCGCACAGAACGCCCAGCGCCATTGCGAGAAATCCGGCGTGCATAGCTCCCTCCCTGCCGGCGTCGAGGCTATCCGTAGGCCCCGAAGCCGAAGAACCAGTGCTTCTTGGCAAAACGGTAGAACCAGCTTCTCTCCGGAATCGGAGCTCCCGGCGTGTCGTGGCTCGGGCACGGCGCGCGCGCCGCGAGCTCGGCCAGCCCCGTGCCGCGGCCGCTCGAGTCGACCGCGCGCTCCTCGCGGACGAGGCGCTCGAGCGCCGCGGGCTTCTCCATGAGAATGCAGCCGCGCGTCGCGGCGCACGCCGTGTCGCGGAATCGCGCGAGAAAGCGCGAGCGCGTGTAAAGCGCGTGCAGGTCCGAATCCGCGCGCACCTCGTCCCCGGCGAACTGGATGGGCGGACACGGTTCGATCAGGCCCGACGGCGCGATGTGGTGCGCGATGCCGACCGCCGCGGGGCACAACGCCTTGCCGTCGTGATCCCAGTACGCATCGACGATCATGAGCGGCGCCCGGCGCCGCACGTCGACGATGAACTGCCTGAGCCTGCGCACCTCGTCGCCCGAAAGCGCAAGCTCGTAGGCCGGATCCGGCCCCGACGGGCGGTAGATGTAGTACCAGAGATAATGGACCCCGCGCCGCGCCAGCTCGTTGACGAACTTCTCCGATGCCAGATCCTCGAGGTTGTTCTTGCAGACGCTGGTCGCGACGCCCGTGATGAGCCGATGGCGCCGGCAGCATTCGAGCCCCTCCATGCTGCGCGCGTAGACGTTCACGCCGCCCCGGCGCCGGTCGCTTTCCTCCGCGCGTCCCTCGATGCTGACGAGCGGGCTCACGTTGCCGAGCGCTCGGAGCCTGCGGGCGAAGTCGTCGCCGAGCAGAATGCCGTTCGTGAAGAGCAGGAAGTAGCAGTCGCGGTGCGCGGCGAACACCTCCAGGAGTCCGGGATAGAGAAGCGGCTCGCCGCCCAGGATCCCGAAGAACGTGGCGCCGCGCGCCTTCGCGCCGGCGATGATCCGCGCCAGCGTCGCCGCGTCCATGTCGCGCGGGGTCTTGCTCCCCGTCGCCCAGCAGCCCCGGCATCGCAGGTTGCACCGGTTCGTCACGGAGATGAACGTGAAGGCGGGGAAGAGCTCGCCGCGCGCCCGGCGCCGCATGAAGGCGTTGACCGCGCGCATGCCCTTCCAGCCGAACTTGTACAGAAAGGCGCACACGGCCCGCGGATCGGGCTCGGTGAGCAGCCGGCGCGCAAGGGTGAACAGCATGCCGTTATTGTAGCCCCATGCGCGGGAGGGTCACAACCGCCGGCCCCGTTGCGGATCCGCGCGCGAGCGTCCACAATAGAGGCTGCAGCCGCCTGCGCGAGCGCCGCGCCCCGGAGCCGGACCGCGCGGCGCGCGAGCGCACCCGAGGAAGCACACAAGGAAGAACACGAGGAGGAACCCATGGCGAGCGGCGTGACACGGCGAGGTTTCATCGGCGCAACTGCGTGCGCGGGGCTCGAGATCGGAAGAGCAC
>JBFZCA010000536.1:0-5269 GCA_041308205.1 Planctomycetota bacterium
CGCTCGGAGGCTCCAGCAGGGCCGCGATCTCGGCGAGCGCCTCCTGGGGGAGCTGGTAGCGGTCCTTGGGCTCGCGCGCAAGCAGCCGGGCGACGAGCGCCGCGGTGCGGGGGCTCACCTCGGGCCTGATCGTGCGCACGTTGGGCGCCGGCTGCGACAGGCGCGCGAGCATCACGTCCCTGACGCTGGCGGCGGCAAACGGCGGCCTGCCCGTCAGAAGGTGAAACAGCGTGGCGCCGAGCGCGTAAAGATCGGTGCGCGCGTCGACTCGGTCCTGGCCGGTGACCTGTTCGGGCGCCATGTAGTCGGGCGTGCCCCAGCCGGGCGCCACGACGCTCGGCGGGTGCGCGAGGCCGAAGTCGGCGATCTTCACCGCCCCGTCCGCGGCAACCAGGATGTTGGCCGGCTTGATGTCGCGGTGGACCAGGCCGCAGCGGGCGGCGGCGGCAAGCCCCTCCATGAGCTTGCGGGCGATGGCAAGCGCCTCGCGCTCGCCCAGGCGCCCGCGCTTCTTGAGGATCTCGCGCAGGTTCTGGCCGGGGACGTACTCCATGGCGAAGTAGTAGAAGCCCTTGTCCTCGCCCGCCGTGATGGCCTGAACGACGCGAGGGTGGACGAGCGCGGCGGCGGCGCGCGCCTCCCGCAGGAAGCCTTCCACGAGGTCGGTGCGCCCGGCCAGCTCGGACTTGAGCACCTTTACGGCCACGCGCTTGGAAAGCGAGAGCTGCTCGGCTTCCCACACCGTGCCGAGCGCGCCCTCGCCGATGCGGCGGATGAGCTTGAACCCGCCGAGCTCCTCGGGGACGGCGTTCCGGCTCTGCGGGTCGGCGGCAGGCGCGGCCGGCGCGGCCGCCCGGTACGGCGCCAGGGCATCGGCGGTCATGAGCCCCAGCTCCACGATGACCTCCGCGAGGGGCTTTCGGATCTGGAGCGTCTCGCGCTGGTCGACGATCTTCAGGCACTGCGAGATCTGCTCCCTGGCGAGAGCGCCGGCCTGCATGAGCGCGCGGGCAAGCGCTATATCTTCGTCCCTGGCCATGGCGGTGCTCCTTGGGCGTTCGCGCGCAAACGCGCCGCGGCTCGCTGCGCTACTCATAGAATAAACGCAAACACCTCGCGGTGGAAGCCCGGCGCGCTTTCGCTCGGGGGCGCTTCCCGCTATACTGAACGCCGGCGTGCAGAGGATCGCGTGACCGGGAGGTACGGCGTGGCGGAACGAATCGCGCTTCACACGGTGCGGGGGTTCTTCATCCTCGTGTGCGCGGGGATCGGCCTGTACTGCGCGGATCAGTTCGGCGCGGAGCACGAGGGACTGCAGTGGCTGCTCGGCGCGTGCGCGGTCGCGGTGATCATCGTCGTGGTCGAGATCTTCACCTCGCGCGGCGAGGCATCGACGCTCTCCGCGATCGTGTTCGGCCTGTTGCTCGGGCTCGTGCTGGCCAGTTTGTTCCAGCAGGTCAACGGGCTCATCCTCGCGGGCTTCGGCGTCGACGTCAAGGAAGACGAGCGGCCGCTGCGCTTCACGAACATCGTGACGACGGCGCTCTGCTGCTACTTCGGCGTGACGCTGCTGCTCCACCTGCACGGGCGCTACAAGGTCATCATCCCGTTCGTGGAATTCCGCCGCGAGGTGAAGGACCGCCTGCCCGCGCTGCTCGACACCAGCGCGCTCATCGACGGCCGCATCGAGCAACTGGTCGCCGCGGGCATCGTCAACTGCCGGCTGCTCGTGCCGCGGGCCGTCCTGGAGGAGCTGCACGCGCTCTCGGACTCATCGGACAAGCTGAAACGCGAGCGCGGGCGGCGCGGGCTCGAGCTTCTGGAACGGCTGCAAAGCGAACGCCAGGCGGAGATCGTCGCCTCCGAGCACCGGCCGGGGGAGGTCGATGTCGTGCTGCTGGGGCTTGCGGCCGAGATGGGCGGCTGGGTGGTGACGACCGATGCGGCGCTCGCCGCGCGCGGCAGGGTGCAGGGAATTCAGGTCGTGAATCTCAACGAGGTGGCCGACGGCATGCGGCTGCAGGCCGTGCCGGGGGAGCGCGTCGAGGTCAACGTGCTGCGGGAAGGCGAGGGGCCGCAGCAGGGCGTGGGATTCCTGGCGGACGGCACCATGGTCGTCGTCGAGAACGGCAAGGCCTGCATCGGGAAGAAGGTCGAGGTCGAGATCACGGGCACGATCAGGACAAGCGCGGGCCGGATCGTGTTCGCCAGGCCCGCCGAGGAGAAGAAGTAGATGCGCTGTGCGATGATCCTGGCGGCGGCGGGCAGCGGCACGCGGCTGGGAGCGGAGGTGCCCAAGGCGTTCGTACCGCTGGCGGGCAAGCCGTTGATCGCGTGGAGCGCGGCGGCAGTGCGCGCCGTGCGGGCCTGCAGCCAGCTCATCGTCGCCGCGCCGCCGGGGTTCGAGGACTGCGTGCGGGAGTTTCTCGGGTCGTGCGAGATCGCGAGCGGCGGCTCGCGGCGCCAGGACTCGGTGGCCGAGGCGCTGAAGATCGTGCGCCCGGACATCGAGCTGGTCGCGGTGCACGATGCCGCGCGGCCGCTCGTGGCATCCGACGACATCGAGCGGACCCTGGCGGCGGCGGCGGCCTGCGGCGCGGCGATCCTCGCGCGGCGCGTGACGGACACGCTCAAGGAGGTCAAGGACGAGCGGATCGTGGGGACGGCCGACCGCGACACGCTCTGGCGCGCGGAAACGCCCCAGGCCTTCGCGTGCGATGTGCTGCGCGCGGCGTTCGCGCGCTGGCACGGCGGTCTGGCGACGGACGAGGCGCAGATGGTGACCGCGGCCGGGTACGAGGTGCGCGTCGTGCAGGCGGCGCACTGGAACCCGAAGGTGACCTACCCGGCGGACCTGGAGCTGCTCGAGCGGGTGATCGGGAGGCGGCGGTAGGCGCGCGGCCGGCGGCGGCCGTCCGGAATGCGGCGGCGGCCGCGGTTTTGCTCTTGACTCGGCGGCACGGACTTTTATACTGACGGTCTCGACGCTGCAAGGCTCAGGAAACAGGTGCTCGTACTGACAGGAGGAGTGATGCGAAAACTCGTTGCGTGCGCACTCGGTATCGCGCTGGCGTCTGCCCCGGCCTTGGCGCCGGCCGCGGAAGGCCCCGTCAAGACCAAGAACGCGATCGACATCCAGTTGCAGGGCCGGATCGACATCGGCACGATCTATCGCAGCCAGGGTTTCAGCTACCTGCACTACGGGCCGTGCCTGAACACGACGTCCGAGTACCAGCAGATGGATGTGGGAGAGACGGCGGCAACGGGCGGCGAGGTCGCCACGGGGCGGCGCATCTCGCCCGGGTTCGTCGACGAGAGGGGGAGCCTCTTCGTCATCGACCCGCAGATCTCGCTCGGGCTCCAGGCGACGCTGCCCAAGAACGTGATCGGCTTCGTCGAGCTCTCGACGCCCTTCTACATCATCGGAGACGAGGGCGGCTCATCGCCGATCAGAGGCGCGGTGTTCGCGGAGCCGCACAATTCGAGCTACGAGCGGGGGGTCGTGGTCGAGCAGGCCTATGTCGAGCTGCGCGACTTCATCCTCGAGGACAGCGGCCTCGATGTGCGCATCGGCATCACCGACTACGCGCTCGATTTCCGCGGCAACGGGCATCCGTTCCTGATCGACGTCCAGAATGCCGAGAGCCCGTTCCTGAGCCCGACGGGAGCCCAGCAGTATCGGATCGAGGGGGAAGAGACGGCGGGGAGTGGGAAGTGGTACCCGACGTGGGACATGACGTACGACGGCGACAAGCGCATCGATCCGGGCCCCTTCGGCCGCAACACGCAGGAAGCCGCGGGCGCGCTTGCCAGATACGCGACCGAGGACAAGGGAATTCTCGCGCTCGACCTCTACATCTTCGATATCTTCGAGACCTACGAGAAGAACCGCGACGACTTCGTCACCGGCGCCACGGTGTCGATCTACTTCGACGAGGACCGCCGGTACGGCAAGTTCGCGCCGACCTTCCTCGCCATGGCGAACGACTCGTCGGCCTGCGTCTACACCTTCGGCGCCGGCGCCCAGGGTTTCCCGCTCGACTCGGTCATGGGCGAGAAGGTCCTCGAGCTCTACGGCGAGGGGTACATGCAGGCCGGCACGTACGACAAGAACGTGCGCGTGCTCGCGTCCGACAGCTACCCGGCCCGCGACTACAACCACATCTATCAGACCAACGCGTACGCGTTCTACGCCGGCGCGCGTCTGGCCGCGCCGCGCGTCAATCAGCAGGACGTGGTCGAGGACAGCGCCGATGCCGGTGCGTACGATTACTTCGGCGGGCTGCAGCCGTACGTCGATGTGTCGTACTGGGAGGTGAGCGGCGATGACAGCGCCGACCGCAAGCGCAACTCGAACTTCGTGTCGCTCGAGAACAACAACCTCTCCCTGATCGTCGAGAGCTCGTACTGGGGCCTCGACATCGACACGAACTACCGCTGCGTGCGCGTGCAGGCCGGGTTCTATCCGTACAAGGGGTGGCACCTCGGGGCCATGTACGGCTACTTCGAGTACCAGGACAACAACGGGACCGTCGACAACCGCACGGGCAGGACGCGCACCAAGATCGGCGACGAGGTCGACCTGACCCTGACGTGGGAGTACTCGACGCACGTCAAGTTCCAGGCGGGCACGGGCTTCCTGTTCGATCCGCGCGCGCTCGGCACGACGCAGAGCGTCAACCTGAGCCTGTTCCGGATGATCCTTGACTTCTGAGAGGCGTGCGACCGGCGGCGCAGGCTCCGCGCACGGACCACCGCGCATGGACTATCGTGTCGGCAGCGGGTTCGATCTCCATCGCCTGAAGGCGGGGCGGCCCTTCGTGCTGGGCGGCGTGCGGATCGACTGGCCGGAGGGGCCGTACGGCCACTCGGACGGCGATCCGCTCGCTCATGCGCTCGCGGATGCGCTGCTCGGCGGCGCGGGGCTCGGGGACATCGGCGAGCATTTTCCCGACGGCGATCCCGAGTGGAAGGACTGCCCGGGGGAGCGCATCGTGAGCCTGGCCGCGGCCAAGGTCCGGAGCGCGGGCTGGGAGCCGGTCAATGCCGATGTCACGATCGTGCTCGAGCGGCCCAAGCTCAAGCCCTACAAGGAAGCGATGCGCGGCCGCCTTGCCGGGCTGCTTGCCGTGGCCCCCGAGCGCGTCTCGATCAAGGCCAAGACCAATGAAGGATTCGACGGCATCGGCCGGGGGGAATGCGTCGGCGCGTGGGTGACGGTGCTGCTCTGTAGGCCGTAGGATGCTCCGTACATATTCGGTGAACCCGT
>JBFZCA010000537.1:0-15676 GCA_041308205.1 Planctomycetota bacterium
CGAATCGGGCGCCGGCATGGCAGCGTCGCTCGCGGCGATCCTCGCAGACCCGGCCGCATCGGACGGCGATCGCGATGGCACGCTGACTCTCGCCGAGGTCATCGCGGCGCTGCGCGCGGCGGCGCCCTCGGACGCCGTATCCATCACGGCCGGGCTGCCGCTCGCGGCGACGGTGGCGGTCAGGCTATAGGCTAGAGCCTATCCCCGCCTTGCGCCTCTCCCCGGCCGGCAGGTACCATCCCGGAACACGCGATCGAGGAGTACCCTATGGCCATGCGACAGCTTGAAGGCGCGGCGCTCTCGCCCGCGCGGTGGCGTGCCCTGCTTGCCGGATCGGACCGCGCGTTCGACCGTTACCTCGAGGCCGAGGTGTACGGCCGCGGCGGCGGGGAGTATCTCGCCGCGCAGAAACGGCGTTTCGCGGAGACGATCGGGGCTCATGCGGCTGCCTTCGGCGATGGCGACTGCTTTCTCATGCGCGCGCCGGGGCGGCTCAACGCGTTCCTCGAATACCTCGACATGTGCGCCGGCGATCACATGTCGACGACGATCGACGGCGACATCCCCATGGCCTTCGCGCCGCGCGATGATGACACGGTCGTGATCAGAAACACCTCGGCGCTGTTCCCCGAGCGGCGCTTCTCGATCGGCGAGGCGCGCGCGCGCTTCGCATCCGCGCCGTGGGGACGCGGCGAAAGCGCGGGGCTTCCCGACAACTGGGACAACCGCACGCGCGTCCACCCGTACTACGGCGGCGCGCGGGGCGATCACGTCAACTACTGCCTGGCCGCGTTCCTCAGGCTCGCGTGGGATGATCCCGACCGCGTGCGCCGCGGCGCGAACATCACCCTCGGGCCGTCGACGATTCCCCTGCGGGCCGGGACGAGCTCATCGTCGGCGATCGTCGTGCTCTCGGCGCTGGCCTGCCTCGGGAGCAATCCCGCCCGTGCGGCCGCGCTCGGAGTGCCCGAGCTGTGCCGCCTCCTGGGCGAGGCCGAATGGTACGTGGGAACGCACGGCGGCGCGAACGACCAGACGACGATCCTGCGGAACGAGGTCAACGGCATCCTCTACAACCGCCACTCGCGCGAGGAGCTGGATTCGACGCCGCTGCCGTTCCTGCGGGGGCTGCGCATCGTCATGGCGAACTCGCTGTGGGAGGCCAACAAGGCCCTCGGCGCCAACTACGTGTTCAACCTCAGGAAGGGGTGGATGGACCTGGGCGACGACCTCCTGACGGCGGCGATCGATCACTGCGCCGCGTACGCGGGCGCCAGGGGCGCGGGGTGGGCGCTCGCGCAGGTCAGGGCGCGTTTCGGGTGGACGATCGATGCCGCGGCGCTGCCCGCGCTGGACGCGCTCGACTGGCGTGCCGTCAGGGCGAAGTACCGGCGCTTCGGCAGCCTCGATGCGGGCCTCATGGGCGTGCCCCAGGAGGCGATCGCCGAGCTGATCATGCTCCTGCCCGCCGAGATCGGTCCCGAACAGGCGGGCGCGGTGCTCGGGAAGGACCGCACGGCGCTCGCGCGCGACTACACGCTGCCCGATCGGAAGGACCGCGTGTGGCGTCCGCGCAACGCGGCGGTGTTCTTCAACACCGAGAACGTCCTGGGGAGGAGGATCGAGCGGCTGCTCGTCGATGCCGCGGAGGCGCTCGGACGCGGCGTCGCGCCCGAGTCCTCGGAGTACGACGGGTTCCGGCGGCGGCTCGGCGAGTGCATCGAGCGCGCGCAGGACACGATCCGCGACGACTTCATGGTGTCGAACGAGCAGCTCGATCTGCTGCTCGGCATCGCGGCCGAGGGCCCGGGATACATGGGCGGCAAGCTCACGGGCGCGGGCAGCGGCGGCTGCGTGTGCGTGTTCGTTCGCGAGGACGAGGCCGAGGCGATGCTCGCGCATCTCGACCGCGCGTACTACGGCGTGCCCGCGCACTTCGAACGCTATCGCGGCGCGCTGCGCGCCTTGCCCGATGCCGCGGTGCGCCGGGAAATGGAAGGCAACCTGGACGGCGCGCTCGCCGATATCCCCGCGCAGCGCAGGATCGTGACCTTCAGCCGCGGGGCGTGCATGCTCGGGATAGGCTGTAGCCTGTAGCCTACAGCCCAAAAAAAAGGGAGCTGCCACGCACAGCTCCCACTGTCAGGGGTAATGGTGTAGGACTTCTTGTTTCTCTCGGGCGCCTCAGCGTTCGTAGCGCCAGCAACCGGGCACCCAGACGCGATAGGTCTCGCGCACCATTCGGGGCGGCTCCCACATCCGGCGCATGTGGCCGGGGCGGACGATCTCCGTGCGCAGATGGCGCCCGATGCGGATGGACCTCGCCTCCGCGGGAACCCATTCATCGCGCCAGCGTCCGGGGATCTCCACGTACCGGGTGCGCTCCTCGTAGTGCCCGGGGATCCATACGCGCCGCGGCTCGTGCACGCGCACGTGGCGCGAGCTCCCGAAGCCGAAATCCAGGAAGGCGCCGGATCCGCCGAAGCCGATCCTGAACGTCAGGTCATCCGCATTGCCGAGGCCGGGCAGACACAGGGCCCCCGCCGTCACGAGCATTCGCATGATCTTGCGCATGGTCACCTCCCGAGCCCTCACGCGCGGGCTCATCTCTTCTTCACCGGATTTGACGCTCGGCAGGCCCCGCGTATTCAATCGGGCGTGGATACTTTGCGACGACGGGAATTCGCAATCGGGCGCAGGCAGGGGCCGCGGCGCGGCCGCCGCGGCCTTCGGGGAAGGCGATCGCGCCGTCACTCCCCGCACGAGGCGGCCGGCTCGGCCGGCGGTTCTCCCGACGAGAAGAGGTAGCTCAGGAGATGGATCGGATCCGCGATGTTGTTGATGCCATCGCCGTTGATGTCGGCAAGCGGCAGGCACCAGGGCGGATCGCCGTTCGCGAAGAGGTAGCCGAGCAGGAAGATCACATCGGCGATGTTGATGCGCGCATCGCGATTCACATCGCCGGCCAGGACCTGCCCGTCCGGCCGCGGGAGCGCGCCGAGGTCGGAACCGTCATCCGCGCGATTGCATGCCGGCGAATCCGCAGCGATGCGCCAGTCGCCGCCGCCGGGATCGATGAAGCGCGGATCGGCCATCAGGTTGTCTCCCGACGACGCGATGGCGGCGTCCTCGAACAGCGTCGAGGCGACCTGGAGCACGCCGGCGCCCTGGAGCTCGAACGCGCGCGCGTTGCCCCACACGATGCCGTTCCTCACATCCGCGAGCGCCGCGCCCGCGCCCCACGAGCCGGCATCGATGCCGAGCGCGTTGCCCGTGCACGTGATATGGTCGAGCGCGCAGCGCCCGCCCGAACGGACGGCAATTCCCGTCCCCGCCCAGGCCGCGAGCGTGTACGACACGTCGTGATCGGCGACGCCCTGGAACGACAGCGCGCGCCCGCCGATCCCCACGAGGCTGCTGCGAGCCACCGCCGACGGCACGCTCGTGTCGATGCCGTGCCCGGCGATGTCCCGGAAGACGCATTCCTGGACCTTCAGGCTGCCGCCGTTCCGATGCCGCACGCCGTCCTCCGGCCCGAGCGCCTCGAAACGGCACGCGGCCAGCTCCACGACCGCGTCATCGGCAAGGACGCCGCCCGCCGACTCCGTGAACAGGCAGCGCATCGCGCGCACCGCGCCATCCGCGACCGACAGGCACGGCGCCCCCCACCCGCGAAGCGTGGAATCCTCGATGGTCAGCTCCCCGCCCTGCACGCGGCAGGCGTTCACGGGCAGCGCCGCGGCCGGGTCGGTGGTCAGCCGCGGGCTCATGTTCGTCGTTCCGTCGATGAGCTCCGCGTGCCGGATGTACGCCTTGCCGCCCTCGACGACGATCATTGCATCGGTGCTCCGAACCCCGCGCCGCAGAACCACGGGCGCGCCCTCGTCGCCCAGAATCCGCAGCTCGCCGCGGACGACGAGCGCGCGCGCGGCGGCGCACAGGCACTCGGCGCCGGCCTCGATCGTCAGCATGACGCCCGCCTCCACCGTCGCACCCGCGAGCAGGTACGGCCCTCCCTGCGCGTCGAGCCTGCGGCTCTCCGTGATCGCGCCCGCGACCTCCGCGGGCTCGCTCCCGAGCACGGCGAGATCGAGCGCCCGCACCGGTTCGCGCGCCACGTTCAGCGCCCTGACCGCGATCGATGCGGACACGCCGTCGATGGCCGCGCGCCACACGCCCGTCACGACATCGTAGAACGCGGCGTTCCCGTTGACCTCGACGAAGCTCGTGTCCGTGACCGGCGCGAACCCCTCGAGCAGGACCGACGCGCCGTCGGGCACGAGCAGCGGCGAGTCGCAGCCGCCGGGCACGCCGGTCACGACGTCCGTGCGCGCGAGCAACGCCGGGTGCAGCGAGAAATCGGTGCTCTCCGCGTCGCTGTTCAGGCCGATGAGCGCGAGCACGTTCCCGCCCGCGCGCGCGTACGCGACGAAATCCTCCAGGGCGTACGTCGACGCCGTGCCCTGCTCGTGGGTCCCATCGGCGACCGCGTCGTGCGCAAGCACCGTCCCCGCCGCGCCCGCGTTCTCGCGCACGATTTCCCGGCCGTTGAGATAGCACACGAAGCCGTCGTCGTAATTCACCCACAACTGCTGCAGCGCGAGATCCTCGGCACGGTCAAGGGAGAACGTGCGCCGGACATACACGGTCGTGTAGTTGTACTGCATGTCGGGGAACAGGGTCGCGTCATCGCCGTCGCCGTACCCGAAGCCCGCCGGACCCTCCTTCCATGCGCCGTCATCGTGGTCGAGCGCCGTCCACTCGATGCCCGGCGCGGGATCCTGCAAGCCCTTGAAGTACCGCCAGGTCGAGCTGCGGGAGATCGCGTCGGTCACGATCAGCCCGCCCGCGAACACACGCGCGCAGCCGCGCAGGCTCTCGGAGAGCTGGGAGCGAATGTAGGCGTCGCGTCGCTCCCGGAAATTCGCGAAGGAGGCGATCGTTCCGCGCGACACCCACGCCGGCAGGAGGCCGAGCTCGCGCCCCGCGCCGTCCGGGCCGAACGATCCATCGACGAGCTCCTCGAGGTGCCGCCAGAACCGCGGCGCGTTGGCCGGATGCCGCAGGAAGCGCTTCACCGCGGGCAGCTCGGGCCGGAAGAGGCGCTCCTCGGCGACGTTCTCGCGGTAGACGCTGTCCATGTCCCACGGCAGGAGGATGAACTTCCCGTCCGGCGGCCGCGCGTACAGGTAGTAGTCGTCGCCGTAGTCGTTGTAGATGCACGTCTCCTGGTTCGCGAGCACGCTCTGCACCGCCAGGTAGCGGCACCACTGATCGATGTCGGCGAGCGCCTCGACTCCCGCCGGGTACTCCTCGTCCGAGGCGTTGAGCGCCCTGCAGAGACCGATGACGTCCGACCAGTCGGCCGCGTCCTCGTTCGTCACCTTGTCGTACGAGCACTCGTAGGGCGCCGAATCCTCGCCGCGGTAATCGAGATCCGCATTCTCCGTGCAGCGCACGCCTCGATACAGATTCCCGCCGTCGTCACCCGGGAACCAGCGCTCGAGAAAGAATCCATCGAGGCGCTCGACATTCGCGTACGAGGTCCAGAAGCCGTCGTTCATGCCGAACGCGGTGAACCGCGCGTACGGCGCCGGCACCCCCGCAAGGCCGAAGGTCGCCATGCCCTGATGCTGCCGCGAGGGCTCGAACGCATTGAAGAACAGGATCTTGGAGTCGGGCCGCGTCTCGTCGTGCGTGAGCTCGATCCTGAAGGAACGCGGGTCGAAGCTCCGCGCCGAGCTTCCCCGATAGCGCGCCAGCCCGTACTGGTGCACGCGCCCGTCTCTCAGGAGCGCGCAGGGAAGGAGCACGTTGGAGGACGCCGCACGCGTTCTCAGGGTGTTCAGGTCCGCCTCGGTCATGAGCAGGTATGCAAAGCTGCTCGCCACCTGTTCGAGGAACGGGCGCGCGTCGACGCGCAGCAGGAAATGCTTGTCGGGCGCCCCGCGGGGCCAGACGCCGGCAACGCCGGCGGCGCTCTCGGACGCGCAATGCCAGACGATGGTGCCGGCGCGATCGGCGCCGGTCAGGAACCCGGCCCAACGCGCATCGCCGGCCTCCTCGTCGCCGCCCGCGCCGTTGTCGGCGAGCGGCACGGTCCGCCAGACGGCATCGTCGCTGTAGCGCCACCTGACGGCCACGGACCCGACGCCGGCCGGGCACATTGCCTTCACCGTGAAGAGAACCGCCTGACCGGGCACGGGGAGCACCGGCTCGTACCCGCAGGCGTAGACCGCGGGCGGCGGAGCCTCGGCCGCCTGCGCGCGGCCGCGGCCCGGCGTCCCGCCCACCGTCTCGGCAACCCATGCGCCGCCCGAATCGGGGTCCATGCCGGCGTGTCTGAGCTCGAGCGTCATGCCCGCGCCGCAGGTCTCCTCGGGGTAGTCCGGGTCCGGCTCGCAGGCCGGCCCGTCGGCCTGGCGCGGCCAGCCGCCGTCGTCCGCGTAATGGAAGTCGGCGATCTCCCGGCCGAGCGCATCGGTCAGGACAAGCCGCTCGCTCTTGTCGCTGAGCCTCCCGGCGTAGTCGCCGGTCACGACGGCGCCGCCGTACACGGCCGCCGCGCGGGCGGCATCGGGCACGACCAGCAGGTAGCCGCCCGGCTCCATGACGGTGCCGGACGTGAACTCGAACGCGATGCCGCTCTCGAACCGCCAGTTGCTCAAATCGACCGGCGTTGCGCCGGTGTTGTGCAGCTCGATGAACTCGTCGCGGTCATCCTCGCTCCGCGGGTGGTAGTTGATCTCCGAGATGACGACCTGTCGCGGCGGCCGCCCGCCGTTCGGCGCTCCGGGGGTCGGCGTCGTGAAGAAACCCTTGCCGCCCGTCGGGTACTCGCCCCAGCTCTCGCCATCGATGAGCCGGTACTTGAGCTGCGTTGCAAGCCACCGCTCGGGACCCTGCACCAGCATCAGTGTGCCCGACTGGGGCAGCGACCCGAGCGAGAAGACCGCGAACCCGCCGCCCCCGATGCGCCCCGACAGGGGCGTCAGGGCGCGGATGTCCGCGCCCAGCGCAAACCCATCGAGCGCGATCTCGGCGGCGGACTCGTTGCGGAGCTCCACCCACGCGCCGCCGCCGGCCTCGGGGCCGACCTCGCCGAGCGCGAGCGCCGGGCGCGCCGGCGCGGGGCTCTCCGCGACGGCCGACAGGGCCGCATCGATCACGAAGGTGCTGCTCCCCGAGGTCCTGTTGGCGGCCAGGATCGAGAGCACGTTCCCGCCCGCCTCCAGCGCGTCCGGGGGCACATGCCAGACGCACGGCGTCTGCGACTTGTGCGTCGCCTCGGCGACGGCGGTCTGATCCGGAATGCCCGTCCCGGGGATGAGCACCCGCACGATCTCGCGGCCGTTGAGGTAGGCGACGAATCCGTCGTCGAAATCCGCGCGCAGCTCGAGCCGCTCGAGCGCGGGCATGTCGGCGGCGTCGAACGCGGCGCGCGCGAAGACCGTCGTGTAGGCGTCGAGCATGTCGGCGAGCGCCGTCAGCGTGTAGACGCCGCTGCCGTAGCCTATGGGGCATTCGCCCCGTTCCCACCCGCCATCGTCGTAGCCGGGCTCGATCCACTCGCCGGGGACGCCGGGGGGCGCGGCCTTGCCGCGCCAGAACCGCCAGGACGCATTGCGCCCGATCAGCGTCACGCCGGGGACGGCCGCCGAGTTGCGCCCGCCGGGGGTGCCTCCCGCGACCAGGCTCGAGGCCCAGTTCGCGGGATCGTCGTTGTCCTCGTTCGCATCGCGCAGCTCGAGGGTCGCGCCGCCGCCGTCGGCCCGATCCGGCCAGGGCCGCGCGTCGCTGTAGAAGACGGAGTCGACCGCGAAGCCGCGGGCATTGCACAGGGTGATGCGCTCGCCGCCCTTCGCAAGGTGGAACCCGAACTCGCCGAGCCAGGCAACGTCGGGCCACACGGCCGCGCAGGCGGCGCGGTTGCGGCACAGCGCGAGGAATCCGCCGCCGGGGAGCACGGTCCCGGCGGGGAACGTGAACTGGACGCCCCGCTCGAACGACCAGCCGCTCAGGTCGATGGCCGGCGCATCGCGGTTGTGCAGCTCGATCCACGCCAGCTCGGCCGGCGCGAATCCCGCGCCGTGAACCGCATGGTAATTGATCTCGTTGATGACGATGCCGAGGTCGCCGCCCGCGGCGCTCCCGAGCGCCAGGCAGACCGCGACGCCGGCAACGACGTTCCGCGCACTCACAATCGCATCCTCGCTGCACGCGCTGCAGAGCTCAATTGTATCGCCGGAAACGCGCGGCGGCCACGAGGCGGCGGGTGCGGCGCCGCGCCGGCGGGCGTGCATCGCCCTCGCCGGCCGTTCGCCCTCACTTCTTGATGAACGTCTCGATCAGGCGTTTGAACCGCTCCCCGTCGGCGCCGGTGCCGACGATCGAGCCGTAGTGCATCGGCACGCCTTCCTTGGCGCCGACGATCTTGACCGCCACGGCGGCCTCCTCGGCGTTCATCGTGTAGGTGCCGCCGACCGGCAGGATCGCGATGTCCGCGCGCAGCCCCTTCATCTCCGGAATCAAGTCCGTGTCGCCGGCGTAATAGATCGTCGTGCCGCCGACCTCGACCAGAAACCCCAGGCCGCCGGCCTCGCGGGGATGGAACGGCTTGTCGGTGTTATACGCGGGCACCGCCGAGATCTTCACCTTCTCGATCTGCACCTGTCCGCCCGCCTGCAGGAGGTGTAGGTGGCTCGTCACGCGCCTGAGCACTCCCTGCGTCTGCGGCGGCCCGACCAGGTGCGTGCGCTTGGCCGCCACCTTGCGCAGGTCCTCGAGCGAGCAATGATCGAAATGCTCGTGCGAGACGCAGACGATATCGGCCTTGGCCCGTTCCTTGATGTCGTACGGATCGAAGAAGATGACAAGGTCGTCGATGTCGACCCGCACCGTCGCGTGTCCAAGCCAGCGGATCATGTCGCGTCCTCCCCGGCGCGGGCGTCCCCTACAGCCGCGCCGGCCGGAACGGCCGCCCGCGCCAGGCTCTATAGTACCGCATCCGAACGCCGGGGCTCATGGCCCCGCGCCGCCCCCCCGCCCCGAGCCGGCCCGCCCTTGCCCCTCGTACCCTCAGGACTTACACTTATCTTTCGCCGCAGGTGCGGCGCGGGGCGCGAGGCCCCGGACCGCAGACTTCGCGCGGCGCAGGAAACCGAAGCGTGCGATCGCCTGGCACAAGGAGGGAATATGCGCACCGTGCTCCTGGCGTCCGGAACCGTCCTGGCGTTGGCCGCAGGCTGCATCACATCCGATGTCACGGGGCGGCGCCAGCTCATGCTCGTCTCCAATGATCAGGAGATCCAGCTCGGCGCGCAAGCCTGGCAGGAGACGATGCGCGGGGCCAAGATCGTCGCCTCGGGGGCGGCCGCCGAGCGCGTGCAGCGGGTGGGCGGCGCCATCGCCAAGGTGACCGGCAAGGAGTATCAGTGGGAGTTCGCGCTCGTGGATGATCCGCAGACCGTGAACGCGTTCTGCCTGCCGGGCGGCAAGGTTGCCGTGTACAGCGGCATTCTCTCGCTGATGCGCGACGACAACGAGCTCGCCGTCGTGATCGGCCACGAGATCGCGCACGCCACGTGCCGCCACGGCGGGGAGCGGATAAGCCAGAACGTCGTCGTCGAGCTGGGGCTCCAGGTGGCGGACCTCTTCGTCGCCGGCCGCAGCGACGAGGTGCGCGCGTTGACGAACGGCGCGCTCGGCATGGGAGCCTCGCTCGGGGTGCTCCTGCCCTACAGCCGCGACCACGAGTACGAGGCCGACGAGTGGGGGCTCAGGTACATGCACAAGGCGGGCTACGACCCGAACGCGGCCGAGGCCTTCTGGGGCACCATGCTGAAGCTGGGCGAGGGCAAGGAACCGCCGGAATTCACCTCCACGCACCCCGCAACGGCCAACCGGATCGAACGACTGCACACGCTCGCCGCGGAGCTCACAAAGCAATGACGCTGGACAAGTTCTTCAATCCTTCCTCCGTCGCCGTGATCGGCGCGAGCCGGCAAAAAGGAAAGGTCGGCTTCGACATCCTCGACAACCTGATCGCCGCGGGCTTCGCGGGCGACATCTACCCGGTCAACCCCAAGGCCCAGGAAGTGCTGGGCCTGAAGTGCTATCCGGACATCGCCTCGCTTCCCAAGGCGCCCGACCTTGCCGTGATCGTGCTTCCGGCGCCGTACGTTCCGGATGCGATCAGCGCGCTCGGCGACAAGGGCACGCAGGCCGCGATCGTGATCTCCGCGGGATTCAAGGAGACCGGCGCGGAGGGCCTGGCCCTCGAGCAGCAGGCGGCCGGCCGCGCGCGCGCCGCCGGCGTGCGCATGCTCGGCCCCAACTGCCTGGGCATCGCGAGCACGGCCGCCAAGCTCAACGCCAGCTTCGGCGCCATGCCGCTCCCGGGATCGATCGGCCTGCTCTCGCAGTCCGGCGCCCTCATCACCGGCGTCCTCGACACGGCCGAAGCCCAGATGATCGGCTTCTCGGCCGTCTTCAGCATCGGCAACAAGGCCGACATCGACGAGGAGGAGGTCATCCGCGCCTTCGCCGACCACGCCGGCACCAAGGTGATCGCCGGCTACCTGGAGAACATCATCCAGGGCGAGAAGTTCATCCGCACGGCGGAGCAGGTCGTGCCGCACAAGCCCCTCATCATCGTCAAGGCCGGCAGCACCAGGGCCGGCGCCCAGGCGGCCTCCTCGCACACGGGGTCGCTCGCCGGAACCGAGGCGGCCTACCAGTGCGCCTTCCGGCGCAGCGGCGTCATCCGCGCCAATTCCATCGAGCACCTCTTCGACATGGCGATGCTGTTCGCCGAGCAGCCGCTTCCCGCCGGCGACCGCTTCGCCGTCATCACGAACGCCGGCGGCCCGGGCATCATGGCCGCCGACGCCTGCGAGAGCATGGGCCTGACGTTCGCCAGGCTCGCGCCCGAGACCGAGGCCGCGCTCAAGGAGCTCCTGCCCCCGGCCGCGAACATTCACAATCCCATCGATGTCCTCGGCGACAGCCCCGCCGACCGCTACGCGCGGAGCCTCGCGATCGTGCTCAAGGATCCGGGCGTCGACATCGTGCTGGTGCTGCTGACGCCCCAGGCCATGACCGACGCCGTCGGCACGGCGCAGGCGATCGTGGAGCAGGCGCGCGGCTGCGGCAAGCCCGTCATGGCCTGCTTCGTGGGCTACAGCAAGGTGCAGGACGGCATCGCGGTTCTCAGGCGGAACCGCATACCGGTCTACCGCGAGCCCGCCCGGGCGCTCGCCGCCGTCAAGGCCGCGTGCGACTACGTCGAGTTCTGCGCCCGGCCGCCGCGCGTCGTCCGCCGCTTTGCGATCAACCGCGGCCGCGTGGAGAAGATCATCCGCCGCCATCGCCGCATGGCGCTGCGTCTCATCGGCGAGCAGGACGCGAAGGACATCCTCCAGGCCTACGGCGTCTACACCGCGGCGGGCGATGCGGCCCATACGATCCAGGACGCCGTCAGGATCGCCAACCGCATCGGGTATCCCGTGGTTATGAAGATCGCCTCGCCGGACATCTCCCACAAGTCCGACGTGGGCGGCGTCAAGATCGGCCTCAGAAACGCCCAGGAGGTCGAGGATGCCTTCGAGCTCATGATGCTCAGGGTCGCGCAGCGCGCGCCCGAGGCGCGCCTGGACGGCGTGGTCGTCCAGGAGATGGTCGTGGGCGGCAAGGAAGTCATCGTCGGCATGACCCGCGACCCCCAGTTCGGCCCGCTGCTCATGTTCGGCCTGGGCGGCATCTACGTCGAGTTCATCAAGGACATCGCGTTCGAGCTGGCCCCCCTGACCGACGAGGAGGCCACCGACCTCATCACCTCCACCAAGACCTACGCGCTGCTCCGCGGCGTGCGGGGCGAGGAGGCAACCGACGTCGAGCAGATCGCCGAGTGCCTCCTGCGCATCGCACAGCTCGTGAGCGATTTTCCCGAGATCGTCGAGCTGGACATCAACCCCCTCAAGGTGCGCCAACTGGGCCAGGCGGCCGTCGCCATCGACGCGCGCATCGGCCTGGCGCGCGCCGAGGAGTGACCGCACGCGCGCCCGCCCGCGGGCGCGCACGACAAGGAGCATGACCGCCAATGCAATCCCCCGACGCCTGGAAGACCCGCTGGAAGGACAAGATCCTCGCGGCCGACGCGGCCGTGGCCCGCATCAACAGCGGCGACACCGTCTTCGTGGGAACCGGCGCCGCGCAGCCCCAGACGCTCTGCGAGGCGCTCGCCGCCCGCGCCGGCCAGGTCCACGACGTGGAGATCTACCACCTCCTGACCATCGGCGATGCGCCGTACATCGGCGAGGACAAGCGCAACAGCTTCCGGGTCAACACCTTCTTCATCGCCCCCAACGTGCGCGAGGCCGTGCAGCAGGGGCTCGCCGACTACACGCCGATCTTCCTGTCCGACATCCCGGCCGAGTTCTCGAGCGGCCGCATCGCGCTCGACGTGGCGCTGATCCAGACCAGCCCCCCCGACGACAACGGGTTCATGACGTTCGGCGTCTCGATCGATATCGTCAAGGCCGCGGCCGAGAACGCGCGCATCGTCATCGCCGAAGTCAACGACCAGATGCCGCGCGTCATGGGCGACACGCTGATCCACGCGAACGAGGTCGACGTGCTCGTCCCCATTTCCCGCCCGCTCCCCGAGTACCGCATGCCGGATCCCGATGACCGCATTCGCAAGATCGCCGGCCACCTCGCCGACCTCATCGACGACGGCAGCACGGTGCAGATCGGCATCGGACGGATCCCGCAGGCCGTCGTCGAGCACCTGGCCCACAAGCGCAACCTGGGCATCCACACCGAGATGTTCACGGACAGCATCATGGGCCTCATCAAGAGCGGCGCCGTGACCTGCACGCAGAAGACGATCAACCGCGGCAAGGTCGTCGCGACCTTCTGCATGGGGACGCGCGAGCTGTACGAATTCGTCGACAACAATCCCTTCCTGGAGTTCTACCCGACCGAGTACGTCAACGACCCGTTCGTGATCGCGCAGCACATGGACATGGTGTCGATCAACGTGGCGCTCGAGGTCGACCTGACCGGCCAGGTCTGCGCCGACTCGCTCGGGCACAAGTTCTACTCGGGCTTCGGCGGCCAGGTGGACTTCATCCGCGGCACGGCCAGGGCCAAGAACGGCAAGCCGATCATCGCCATGCCGTCGACGGCCAGGAACGACACGATCTCGCGCATCGTGCCCCTGCTCTCGCCGGGGGCGGGCGTGACGACGACGCGCGCCGACGTCTACTACATCGTCACGGAGTACGGCATCGCGTACCTGCACGGCAAGAGCGTCCAGGAACGCGCGCTCGCGCTCATCAACATCGCCCACCCCAAGTTCCGCAGCGAGCTCCTCAAGGAGGCCAAGCGCTACCGCTACGTGCGCGAGGAGCAGCAGGAAATCATCACGGGCACGTCCTTCGCGCAGGAGGGTCTCGAGCATCGCGCGACCCTGCACGACGGCACCGAGATCCTGTTCCGGCCGATCAAATCCACGGACGACCGCGCGCTCAGGGACATGCTCTACTCGCTCTCGCCGGAGAGCATCTACTACCGCTTCTTCCAGCCGCTCAAGCAGTTCTCGTTCGCGTACCGGCAGAAGCTCGTCAACGTCAACTTCAGGGACGAGCTGCCGATCGTCGGCTGCGTGGCGCGGCCGGGGGGCGAGGAGATCGTCGCCGCCGGCCGCTACATCCGCGAACCGGGGCGCAACCTCGCCGAGATCGCGTTCCTGGTCCAGGACGAGTGGCAGAACAAGGGCATGGGCACGCATCTTCTCCAGTTCCTCGCGCGCTGCGCGCGCAAGAACGGGATCACGCAGTTCCGCGCCAGCGTGCTCAGGGATAACAAGGCCATGCTGAACGTCTTTCACTCGAGCGGCTTCAACGTGCACATCAAGCTCGAAGAAGACGTCTACAGCCTGACGATGGACATCGGCAAGTGACGCCGGGCCGGGCGGCGGGCGCACGACATTCACGGGAGCTCGGAGCGTGAAGCGAGGCGCGTTCGTCTACATGTCGGAAGCCGGCGCGTTCAGCTACGGCCCCGACCACCCCTTCGATCCGCAGCGCGCGGTGCGCACCTACGAGCTGTGCGACCGCTACAGTCTCCTCAACCCCGACGACGTCGTCGTGCTCCGGCCGGCGCCGGTCACGGACGCCGACCTCGCGCTGGCCCACGCGCCCGCGTACATCGATGCGTTGCGGAAGGCGGACGACGGCATCGCGACCGAGGACGCGGCCGCCTGGGGGCTCGGCACGCCCGACTGCCCCGTGTTCCGCGGCGTCTACCGGCACGCCGTCCTGGCCGTGGGCGCCTCGATCGCCGCGTTCGACGCGGTCATCGGCGGCGCCGCGCGCTGCGCGTTCAACCCGTCGGGCGGCTTCCATCACGCGTTCGCGGACCGCGCCGAGGGCTTCTGCTATCTCAACGACCTGGTCATCGTGCTCGCGAAGCTCAGGCGCGCCGGGAAACGGCCCGCGTTCATCGACATCGATGCGCATCAGCCCAACGGCGTCATCGCGCCCTTCTACGCGGACCCGAACGTCCTGTGCATCACGCTCCACGAGACGCCCCGGACGCTCTACCCGTTCAAGGGCTGGTGCGAGGAGCTCGGCGAGGGCGAGGGCCGCGGCTACACGATCAACCTGCCGCTCGAGCCCGGCGCGGACGATGAGGTCTTCACGCGCCTCTTCACGCGCATCGTTCCCCGCGCGCTCGACCGTTTTCAGCCGGACTGCCTCGTCATCGAGGCAGGCATGGACATGCTCAAGACCGACCCGCTTGCCCACCTCGGCCTCTCGTCGAACGCGCTGGTCGGCGCCGTACGGCTCCTCGCGCAGCGCGGCCTCCCCGTGATCGCGACCGGCGGCGGCGGCTACGACATCCGCAACACGGTGCGGGGCTGGACCCGCGTCTGGTCCGCGCTCATCGGCCGGGAGCCCACGGATGTCTTCGCGGGCGTCGTGGGCGGCATGATGTTCGGCCCCGAGGCCGAAGCCGGCTCGCTCGTCGACCCGCCGGTCATCATGGACGGCGAGCGCAAGCGCCTGGCCGAGGAGGAAGCCGAGCGCGTGGGCGCGTTCATCGAGAAGGAAGCGCTGCCGCTCATCGAAGGGCCGCGCGACCGGTAGCCGGCCCCCGCCGCGGTCAAGAACGCAGCCCTCGGCGTCTTCGTCTCCTCGCGGCCTCGTGACTGATTCCCGCGCCGTCCGAGGAATAGGGAAGGACGATGCCACGAAGGCACAAAGGCACCAAGCACGCCGCAGGTCGTCCGGCGCCATGCAGCAACGCCACGATTCCTCTTCCCTCCTTCGTGCCTTCGTGTCTTCGTGGCTACGTCCGTCTCCGTGTCGTCCCTGTCTTCCATGGCCTCGAGGCTGACGCTCGCCCCATCGGAGATCCGTGCCCCCGACTGGGCGCCGAAATCGCGGGTGCCGGCGTGGCACCGCCCCGGCCGCGATGGTACGATTGCCGGAGGATTCAACGGGAAACGCCTATGCGCCGCGCGCTCCGGACTCAAGAAGAGATTCTCGCCCGCAAGCTTCTCAACCTCCTGGGCGGCTGCGCGGCGCTGATCGTGTTCGCGGGCGTCGTGTTTCATCTCGCGTCCACGCCGCCCGCCGCTCCCGCGGCCGCCGTGCCCCCGCCGCCC
>JBFZCA010000538.1:0-2621 GCA_041308205.1 Planctomycetota bacterium
GGGCCTCAGCACCGCGAACGATGTCGCGGGCGACGCCGACGCGAGGCGCTTCCGGGTGAAGTTGAGCGCCACGGGGCTCAGGTCGGCGCCGATGAAGCGCTGCCCGCTCGCCGCCGCCGCAACGAGCGTCGTCCCGGCTCCGCAGAAGAAGTCCGCGACGAGCCCGCCCGGCGGGCACAGGCTCTCGATCAGGACGTCGAGCAGCTTGCGCGGCTTCTGCGTCGGGTACCCCGTGCGCTCGGGCGCCGTGGCCGCCATGGTCGGAATGTCGGCCAGGACGTCGTTGCGCCACTTGCCCTGCGGGTACGTCTTGCCGTAGTAGATCGAGCCGTCGCCGCGCCGGCGCTTGATCAGCGCGTAGCGCCGGCCCTCCTCGTCGACCTTGTTGTAGCGCGACATCGATTCGTCGCGGTAGGCCTCGCAGCCCTGCGACCAGAAGTAGTCGTCGCCCTTGGCGTACCACCAGAGCGTGTCGTGGGAATGCTGGAAGGCGCGGCGAATCCGCGTCCCTCGGAACCCCTTGAACCAGACGAGCTCGTTCAGGAGCCGCTCGGGCCCGAAGATCTTGTCCAGGAGCAGCCGCACGTGGCTCGCGGCGCGCCAGTCGATGTGGATGACGAAGCTGCCCGAGGGGGAGAGGATGTCGCGCATCCGGGCGATCCGGGGCTCCAGGAACTCGATGTAGCCGGCAACCCCGCCCTCGAAGCGGTCCGTGTAGGCGTCCGGGCGGTGCAGCTCCTGGCGGCCGCCCTCGTCCGCCGCAATTCTGAGCACGCGGTACTGGTTGCCGGTGCAGAAGGGGGGGTCTATGTAAATGAAATCGATCGGGCCCGCCCGCCCCTCGGCCAGAGCCTCGAGAACGGCGAGGTTATCGCCCTGGTAGACCCGTCCCGCGGGCTCCCGCCCGGCGGGGGCGCCGTACAGCTCGGTCGCGGCGAAGGCGCAGGCGGCCACTCACTCCTCCCGTGCACAAAAGCAGTTGTCGTTTTCCCAGGTTTTAGTATAATGGGAGTTCTTTTTCAACCGATTCCTGATTCTCACACGACTCGCGACTGCCCAGGAGGTCATGGCACAATGGCGGTTAAGTTACGCCTGAAGCGCATGGGACGCAAGAACCGGCCTTTCTACCGGCTCGCCGTCATGGACGGCCGGAAGCCCCGGGGCGGTGCGACCCTGGAGATTATCGGGCACTACGACCCGCTCGTGAAGGACGCGGCGAAGGCCACCACGGTCAACAAGGAGCGCGCCGAGTACTGGCTGAAGGTGGGCGCGCAGCCCTCGTTCACCGTGCTGAGCATTCTGCGCAAGCACGAGGTGGCGATCCCGGTCAAGAGCAAGAGCAAGCGCAAGCGCCGGAAGTCTTCCCCGAAAGAGGAGAAGAAGTAGGCGCGGCGCGGGGGAGGAAGTGCGCTGTGGCAGGGCTGAGGATCGACACCCTCACTCTGTTCCCCGGGATCTTCCAGGGGTTCGTGCAGGAGAGCATCCTGAAGCGGGCGATCGACCGGGGGCTCCTGGATCTGCGCTTCGTCGACTGGCGCGAGTATGCGTGCAACCGGCACGGGTCGGTCGACGATGCGCCCTACGGCGGGGGGCCCGGCATGGTGCTGTGCCCCGGGCCGGTGTTCGATGCGGTCGAGGCCATTGGCGCCGCGGAGCCGCGCGAGGGCCTGCGGCGGATCATGCTGACGCCGCAGGGCGCGCCCCTGACCCAGGCGTTCCTGTGCGGGCTCGCGCGGGCCGAGCGCATCGTGCTCCTGTGCGGGCGGTACGAGGGTTTCGACGAGCGGATTCGGATCGGCCTCGGCTTTGAGGAAGTATCGATCGGCGACTACGTGATAAACGGCGGCGAGGTGGCGGCCATGGTAGTGATCGAAGGCGTGCTGAGGCTTCTGCCCGGCGCCCTGGGCGACCCCCGGGCGGCGGCGGAAGACTCCTTCATGTGCGGAGGGCTCGAGCACCCGCACTACACGCGGCCGCCCATGTTCCGAGGTATGCCGGTTCCGGAAGTTCTCCTTTCGGGCGACCACGGCAAAGTCGCGCAATGGCGCGCCGAACAGGCGGCCGCGCGCACCAGGGACCGCCGGTCCGATCTCCTGGCACAACTGCGCGAAACGCGCGACGGAGGCACACAGTGACGAAGCTTGTACTCGGCGATCTTGAGAAGGAACTCGTCCGCAAGGAGAAGTTCGAATTCAGCGTGGGCGACGTCGTCGACGTCCACTACATGATCCGCGAGGGCGACAAGGAGCGCGTGCAGATCTTCAGCGGCACCGTGATCGCCCGCAAGCTCGGCGCCGTCAGGGAGACCTTCACGGTCCGGCGCATCGTGTCGGGCGAGGGCGTCGAGCGCGTGTTCCCCGTGAACTCGCCGCGCTGCGTCGACGTCCGCGTGACGCGCCGCGGCCGCGTGCGCAGGGCCAAGCTGTATTACCTGCGCGACCGCGTCGGCAAGGCCACGAAGGTCAAGGAGCGCCGCGCCGGGGCGAAGGCCGCCGTGCATGCGCCGCAGCCCGAGACCAGGGCCGACCTCCTCCACGCCGAGGAGTAGCTCCGCCCGCCCATGCCTCGTGCGCGCCTCCCGTGGGCCGCCCGCGCCTGGGTGTGGCTGCGCGCGCTCCCGG
>JBFZCA010000539.1:0-13720 GCA_041308205.1 Planctomycetota bacterium
GCCTTCAAGCCCTCGCGCAGGAGCTTCACCGAGCGCCTGTGCTCGGGCGAGCTTTTCATGAGGCTCCTGCGGCGGCTCCGCGGGCGCGGGCGGTGACGGCGGCGCGGGAGGCCCGACCGCGAGCCCTTACGCCTTCCCGCCCGCCGCGACCTGCGCCGCGCGCCCGATCCTTCGCACGGTCTCGTCGCGGCCCAGCAGGCACGCGCAGTGAAAGAGGGGCGGCGTCTGCAGCCGCCCGGTGAGCGCGGCCCTGACCGCCTTTGCGAAGGCGCCGAACTTGAGCGCGCGCGCCGTCGTGAACTCGCGCGCGTGGGCCTCCAGGTCGGCAGGCGCCGCGAAGGCTGCGGGAAGGTCCCCGGCATAGGCCTCGAGGAACGCCGCGGCGCCCTCCGTTCCCGCGAGCGCCTTGAGGGCGTCCGGCTCGTAGACCGGTTCCTTGAACGCCCAGTCGACGATGGCGGGCGCCTGGGAGAAACAGTCAATCCGGGGCTGCACGCACTCGGCGATGAGCGCGAGCGCGCCGCCGCCGCCCGGCAGGCGCTCGGGCAGGCAGCCCGCGGCGCGCAGGTGGGGCTCGATCTTGCGCGCGAGCTCGGCCGGGGGCATGGCGCGGATGTGGCGCCCCGAGATGGCGTTGAGCTTGGAGGGATTCATGCGCGCGTTGGCCTTGCCCGCGTTGGCGATGTCGAAGTTGGCGATCAGCTCCTCGCGCGCGATGGGCTCCTTCTCCTCGTCCTTGCCGAACGACCAGCCGATCATCGCCAGCCAGGTGACGAAGCCGTCCGGATCGTAGCCCTTGTCCTGGTACTCCTTGATCTCGGCGCCGCCGTGGCGCTTGGAGAGCTTGCCCGTGTGAGGCGGCGGGGCGAGGATGAGCGAGATGTGCCCCATGGCGGGGATCTCCCACGCCAGGGCCTCGTAGATCAGGACCTGCTTGAAAGAGTTCGTGAGGTGGTCCTGGCCGCGGATGACGTGCGTGATCGCCATCAGATGGTCATCGATGACGACGGCGAAGTTGTACACCGGCGTCCCGTGGGCGCGCACGTGTATTAGGTCCTCGACATCGGCGTGGTCGACCGTGGTTGGGCCGTTAATCAGGTCGTTTAAGGTCGTCGCGCCCGGGCGCGGGATCTTGAGCCGCCAGGTGTGCGGCTCGCCGGCCGCGAGGCGCTCGGCGACCTCCGCGGCGGGCAGGGCGCGGCAGTGCCCGTCGTAGTGCCAGGAGGCATCCCCGGCGCCGCCCCGCTGCTCGCGGCGCTGCGCGAGCCGCTCCTTGGTGCAGAAGCACGGGTAGATCCCGTCGGAGCGCTCGAGCTGCTTGACGGCCTCGGCGTAGGTCGGGCCCCGTTCGCTCTGAAAGTAGGGCCCGTACCCGCCGCCCTGCTCGGGGCCCTCGTCGGGATCGAGGCCGAGCCACCTCATGCCCTCGAAGATCGCGGCCAGGGCCTCGGTCTTGTTGCGCTGCTCGTCGGTGTCCTCGATCCTGAGGACGAAGGTCCCGCCGTGGCGCCGCGCGAAGAGCCAGTTGAAGAGCGCGGTGCGGGCGCTGCCGATGTGGAGGTACCCCGTGGGGCTGGGAGCGAACCGGACGCGGACTTTTTCTGAGATCATTGTCATGCTCTCGGGTGCCGGCGAGCGGGCCGCGGGGCGTTCCTGCCGTGCGGCGCGAAGGAAGTATTATTGCACGGCTCGCCCGGGTTTGCAAAAGGGTCCGCGGGGTGGCGGCGCGAGGCGGCCGGTCCTATAATGTCCGGACGTCATGAACGCAGCGAAAGAACGCCTGGGATTCCCCCTGCGGCCGGTACGGATCGCGCCGTCGATTCTGAGCGCGGACTTCGCGCGCCTGCGCGAAGAAATCCGCGATGTCGAGCGCGCCGGCGCCGATCTGATCCACGTGGACGTCATGGACGGGCACTTCGTCCCGAACATCACGTTCGGCCCGCCCGTCGTCAGGTCCCTGCGCGCGACGACGGATCTGTACCTCGACGTGCACCTCATGGTCGAGAAGCCCGAGCGGCTGCTCGACGCGTTCATCGACGCGGGCAGCGACCGGATCACGATTCACGTCGAGGCCACGGAGAAGCCCCGCGAGATCCTCGATATGCTCAGGGCGCGGGGCAAGGGCGCGGGCATCACCCTGCGTCCCGGGACTCCCGTTGCGCGCGTGCTGCCGCTTCTGGACGCGGCGGACCTGCTGCTCATCATGACCGTGGAACCCGGTTTCGGCGGCCAGGCGTTCATGCCGGAGTGCCTGGACAAGATCGCACCGGCCCTGGAGGTGCGCCGGGCGCTCGGCGCCGAACGCTTCTGGATCGAGGTCGACGGCGGCATCGGCGACGAGACGGTCGGCCGGGCGCGGGCGGCCGGCGTGGAGATCTTCGTCGCCGGCTCGGCCGTGTTCGGGCGGAAGGATCGCGCGGCGGCGTGCGCGCGGCTCAGGGCTCTGGCCGAGAAGGAGGGCGATCGTGTCGCCGAAGGATAAGACCAAGTTCGAGCGCCGGCGCGAGATGCCGGAGCTCTGGGTGCAGTGCCCCGACTGCCAGAAGATGGTCACCAAGAGCAAGGTGCGCGAGATGCTCGAGGTGTGCCCGAAGTGCGACTACCACTTCGAGATCTCGAGCCAGGAACGCATTCACGCGCTGGTCGACCCCGGTTCGTTCCGGGAGATGTTCGGCGATCTGGCGCCGGATGACCCGCTCGAGTTCACGGGCCGCAAGCCGTACCGGGAGCGCCTGAAGAAGGCGCAGGAGGACACCGGCCTGCGCGATGCCTGCGTCATGGGCTACGGCCGGATCAACGAGATCCAGATCGTCTTCGGCGTGAGCGACTCGCGGTTCATGCGCGGGAGCATGGGGTCGGTGGTGGGCGAGAAGATCTGCCGGGGAGTCGAGTGCGCCACCGCGGAGCGCCTGCCGTTCGTGTTCGTGTCCGGCTCGGGCGGCGGGGCGCGCATGGACGAGGGGATCCTGAGCCTCATGCAGATGGCGAAGACGAGCGCGGCCCTGGCGCGCTTCGAGCGCGAGGGCGGCTTCTTCATCTCGATCCTGACGAACCCGACCATGGGGGGCGCCATGGCGAGCTTCGCCGCGCTGGGGGACATCATCATCGCCGAGCCCAAGGCGCTCATCGGCTTCGCGGGCCCGAATGTCGTCAAGGAGACGATGAAAACCGAGCTTCCGGAGGGATTCCAGACGGCGGAGTTCTTTCTCGAGCACGGATTCGTCGACATGGTCGTGAGCCGCCCGGATCTGCGCACGACCGTCGGCGCGCTGCTCGCGTACGCCCGATAATCCCGCGCGCTTCAGCGATTGCGCGCCGCGGCCGATATCCCATGAGCATGCGGTGCGAACAGTGTGCCCGGAAGGGGTCTTTCTCCGTGTCGATCGAGAGCTCGCAGTGCCGGCGTCCCTCGAACGTCATCTTCGCGCGCGACATCGCCACGACGTACGAGGACAAGGGGCTCCTGCTCGACGATGCCATCACGTGCATCGGCAAGGGCCTCGTGCGCGATGCACGCGAGCTGTACCGCATTCGAGTGAGCCTCGATGAGGGCCTGCAGAACGCCTTCTCCCACGGCAACAAGGAAGATCCGGCCAAGCGCATCCGCCTGGAGATCTTCGAGAGCGATGACGCCTGGGGCGTGATCATCGCCGATGAGGGATCGGGATTTTCCGGCGCCGCCGTGAGAGATCCCCTCACCCCGGAGGGACGCGCGCGGGAGCACGGCCGCGGGCTCATGATCATGTGGAAGTTCATGGACGATGTGTCGTACTTCGACGGCGGCAGAACGCTGCGGCTGCTCAAGCGCAAGCAGGGGCGAAGGAGCCTCACCACGGCATGAAACGCATTTTGATCCTGACCAGCGACAAGAACCAGGCGGTACAGCTTCGCGCGATAATGGAGAGCATGCGGCAGGAGTTCGAGATCGCCATCGGCGAGGAGACGGGCCGCGCGATCCTGTCGCAGCGCTACATGAACCTCATCATGGTCGACGCGTCGACGCTGAAGAGCGGCTCGTCGTGGGTGTTCGGCTTCCTGGCCAATCGCGGGCTGCGCGTGCCGATCGTCGTCCTGGGCGCCGACAAGACGATCGTGACGGAAGTGCCGTCCGAGGACCTGCCGCAGGTCGCGTTCGTGCCCCTGCCGCTCGATGAGCGGAAGCTCGTCTGCGCGCTGAGCTGCTTCTGACGATCGCCTACGATTGCGGCCGCGGGGGCGGGGCGGCGGCGAGGCGCGCCAGGCGGGTCGCCTCGTCCTTGGCCCGGTAGAGCGCCTGGTCCGCGCACTCGATCAGCGCCTTCAGGGCGTCGGCATCGTCGGGATAGGCGGCCACGCCCACGCTGAGCGTGATGGGCTCGAGGGCGGTCCTCACGTTCGGCACGAATCCAAGGTTCTTGACCGCCTTGCGCAGGCGGTCGGCCAGGGTGAGCGCATCGTGCTTCACGGTGCGGGGGCAGATGATCGCGAACTCGTCGCCACCGTAGCGGCAGACGAGATCCGTGGCGCGGGCCGTCGACTGGAGGCAGGCGGCGATGGCCTTGAGCGCCTCGTCGCCCGCCACGTGGCCGCGCGTGTCGTTGTAGAGCTTGAAGTTGTCGATGTCGAGCATGAGCAGCGACACCTTCCCGGAGTAACGCTGGGCGCGCTCGAGCTCCCGCGTCAACTGCTCGGCGAAGTAGCCCCGATTGTGCACGCCCGTCAGCGCGTCCGCGTGCACCTGGGCCATGACGTCCTCGAACTCCTTGCCGGACAGGAGCCGGACGCCGTGCAGGCGCGACTGCTTGTTGGTGAGGTAGTCGAGCAGCGCGACGCGGAAACCGACGTTGCGCTTGAGCTCCACGTTGAGGCGCTCCTTGTGGCGCGCGACGAGGCGCCAGAGGTCGGCCGCCTCCTTCTCGTCGAAACGCCGCAGGGTGATCTGATACAGAAGCTCGCTGTAGAGCAGCTCCTCGGCGCCTCGCGGGAACCCGCGGAGGATCTCCTGGAGTTCCCGGGGCGTGATGGCGACATCGCCGCCGAGAATCGCGACAAGGTCGATTCCTCTCTGCTCAAGGTCGCGCAGACGTTCTATCAGGCTCATGCGAGAGCTCCTCGCTCGTTCCTCGGTCGCCATCGATTATCCTTCGCGGCGGCGCGAAGATCAAGACGGGGGAGCGGGGAGAACCGGCGGCGGGCCGGCGGCGGGGCACGGTCCGATCGCCGCCGCGGGCCGGGCGGCGCGGCGGTCAGCTCCGCGTGGGATTGAACGGCTTGGGATCCTTGGCCGACCCCGAGCCGAGCTCCTCGAGGCGGCGCCTGAACGCCTCGTGCTCGGCCCACAGGCTGATCGGGAGGCGCGACCCGAACTGCTTCAGGAACTTCTCGATGGCATCGAGCTCCTGCATCCAGGCCCCGGGGTCGATCTGGAAGAGCTTGCGCATGTTCTCCGTCGGCAGATCCAGGCCCGTCATGTCGAGGTCGTAGAACTTCGGGATGAAGCCGATGGCCGTCTTGTACGCGCCGACATCGTTCCTGCAGCGGGCGAGGATCCACTCGAGCACCCTGAGGTTCTCGCCGAACCCCGGCCAGAGGTACGCGCCGTCGTCGTCCTGCCGGAACCAGTTGACGTGGAAGATCTTGGGCTGCCAGCGCATGCGGACGCCGATCCGCAGCCAGTGCTCGAAGTAGTCGGCCATGTTGTAGCCGCAGAAGGGCAGCATGGCCATGGGGTCGCGCCTGACATTGCCGATCTTGCCGTACTGCGCGGCCGTGAGCTCGCTCGCCATCGTGGCGCCGACGTACACGCCGTGCGCCCAGTCGAACGACTGGTAGACGAGCGGCGCGAGGTGCGCGCGGCGGCCGCCGAAGATGATCGCCGAGATCGGCACGCCGTGGTGATGGTCCATGCGGAACGTGTGCGAGGGACACTGGACGATCGGCGCCGTGTAGCGGCTGTTGGGGTGGGCGCCCTTGATCGGGTTGCCGTCGTCGCCGGTCGCGCCGGGGTGCCACGGGCGGCCCTGCCAGTCCAGCGCGCCGGGCTGGGGCTGGCCATCGCCATCCTCCCACCACACGGTGTTGTCGGGGTTGCGCACGACGTTCGTGAAGATCGAGTTGCGCTGGATCGTCTTGATCGCGCTGGGGTTGGTGGCGCTGTTGGTGCCCGGCGCGACGCCGAAGAAGCCGGTCTCGGGGTTGATGCCCCAGAGCTTGCGGTCCGTGTCGATGCGCATCCACGCGATGTCGTCGCCGACCGTCCAGATGCGGTACCCCTTGACCTTGAGGCCCTCGGGCGGCACGAGCATGGCGAGATTGGTCTTGCCGCACGCGCTCGGGAAGGCCGCGGCGACGTAGTCGATGCGGCCGTTGGGCTCCTCGATGCCGACGATCAGCATGTGCTCGGCGAGCCAGTTCTCCTTGTGCGCCATGTAGCTCGCGATCCTGAGCCCGAGACATTTCTTGTTGAGGAGCACGTTGCCGCCGTAGCCCGAGCCGACGCTCCAGATCGTGTTGTCCTCGGGAAAATGCAGGATGAGGCGATGGTCGACGCTGAGGTCGGCCCTGCTGTGGAGGCACCTGGTGAACTCGCCGCCCAGGCCCAGCTCCTCGAGCACGTCCTTGCCGGTGCGGACCATGATGAGGAGGTTGAGGACCACGTAGATGCTGTCCGTGAGCTCGACGCCTATCTTGCTGAACGGCGAACCGACCGGCCCCATCGAGAACGGGACCACGTACATGGTTCTGCCCTGCATCGCGCCGTCGAAGTACTTCGCGGCGCGGCGATAGCCTTCCTGGGGCGCCATCCAGTTGTTGGTGGGGCCGGCGTCCTCTTTGAGCGAGGTGCAGATGTAGGTCAGGTGCTCGGTGCGCGCGACATCGTGCGGGTCGGTGCGGTGGTACAGGCAGCCGGGGAGGGCGGTCTCGTTGAGCTTCAGCACCTCGCCGGTCTGCAGCGCCGCCTCGACGAGGTCCTGGCGCTGGCGATCGGAGCCATCGACGAGGACGGTCTTGTCGGGCCGGCACACCCGCGCCATCTCGTCGACCCAGCGGTTGAGGTCCGCGTGTTGCGTAAGTGACATAATCAGAATCCTTTACGTCAAAGCATCGGGATGCGAGCGCCGCGTGCCCGCGCGAAAAATTCGTGCCGCGCGCTCGAGGCCGGCCCCCTAGTTAAACAGAAAAAAGGCGCCGCGTCAATCGCGCGCCGCGCGTTGAGGCCGGGCCTGGGCCTTCGCCCACGTGTCGCGCAGGCCCACGGTCCGGTTGAACACGAGCGCGTCGGGCCGGAAGTTCTCGCTGTCGGCGCAGAAGTACCCCAGCCGCTCGAACTGGAAGAAGGCGCCCGGGGCCGCCGCCGCGAGGCCGGGCTCGACCTTGCAGCCCGCGAGCGCCTGGAGCGAGTCGGGATTGATGGCCGACATGAAGGCGTCGCCCTCGCCCGCATCGTCCGGGTCCTCCGCGGTGAGGAGGTGGTCGTAGAGCCGTACCTCGGCGTCGCGCGCGTGGGCGGCCGACACCCAGTGGAGCGTGGCCTTGACGTTGCGGCCGTCGGGCGCGCCGCCGCCGCGCGTCGCGGGATCGTAGGTGCAGCGGAGCTCGACGACCTCGCCGGTCGCGGGGTCCTTGACGGCGCCCGTGCACGTCACGAAGTACGCGTACCTGAGCCTGACCTCGCGGCCGGGCGCGAGGCGGAAGAACTTCTTCGGCGGGTCCTCCATGAAGTCGTCGCGTTCGATGTAGAGGACGCGCGAGAACGGCACCGTGCGCGTTCCCGCTGACGAGTCCTCGGGGTTGTTGACGGCATCCATGTCCTCGACCAGGCCCTCGGGGTAGTTCTCGATGACGACGCGCAGGGGTTTCAGGACCGCCATGACGCGCGGGGCGCGCTTGTTGAGATCCTCCCTGAGGCAGTGCTCGAGGAGCGCGATGTCGACCAGGCTCTCGTTCTTGCCGACGCCCACGCGCTCGCAGAAGTCGCGAATGGACTCCGGCGTGAATCCGCGGCGCCGCAGGCCCGCGATGGTCGGCATGCGCGGGTCGTCCCAGCCGCGCACCAGGCCCTCCTTGACGAGCTTGAGGAGCTTGCGCTTGCTCATCACGGTGTGGGTGACGTTGAGGCGCGCGAATTCGATCTGCTGCGGGTGGCAGGGCGTCCCGAGGGCATCGAGAAACCAGTCGTAGAGCGGCCGGTGGTTCTCGAACTCGAGCGTGCAGATCGAGTGGGTGATGCCCTCGATGGCGTCCGAGACGCAGTGCGCGTAGTCGTACATGGGATAGATGCACCACGTGTCGCCGGTGCGGTGGTGCGCAGCCCTCAGGATGCGGTACATCACCGGGTCGCGCATGTTGATGTTGGGAGAGGCCATGTCGATCGTGGCCCTGAGCGTGCGCGAGCCGTCGGGAAACTCGCCGGCCGCCATGCGCGTGAAGAGGTCCATGTTCTCGGCGACCGAGCGGTTGCGGTAGGGGCTTTCCTTCCCGGGCTCGGTGAGCGTTCCGCGATGGTCGCGGACCTCGTCGGCGGTGAGATCGCAGACGTAGGCCTTGCCTTTTTCGATGAGCGCGCGCGCGTACTCGTACAACTGCGCGAAGTAGTCCGAGGCGTAGAGGAGCCTGTCGCCCCAGTCGAAGCCGAGCCAGCGCACGTCGCGGATGATCGCGTCGACGTATTCCTGCTCCTCCTTGCTCGGGTTGGTGTCGTCCATGCGGAGGTTGCAGACGCCGCCCTCGTTCTCGAGCGCGAGCCCGAAGTTGAGGCAGATCGACTTGGCGTGGCCGATGTGGAGGTAGCCGTTGGGCTCGGGGGGAAAGCGCGTCACCACGCGGCCCCCGTGCTTCCCGCTCGCCAGGTCGTCGGCGACGATCTGGCGGATGAAATGCAGCGGGCGCGGCTCGTCGTTCGCGGCCATGGTCGTGCTCCTTTCATGCCGGGAATGTCCGGCGCGGACCTGCATGCAGGCCGAACGCGGTATTGTACAGTCAAAGGCGGGTTCGGGAAAAGGGCGCCCCGCGGGCCCGATGCGCTGCGGCGGCGATTCGGCGTTCCGGCGCGAACGGTTAGGGCCCGCGCACGGCGCGGACGATGCGATCGGCGACGTTCTTGTTGGCGATGGCCACCGTACCCTGGTGGAAGGCGATGCTCCAGGCGTAGCGCGGGCCGAAGCTGTAGGTGGTGGAGGACCAGTGCGAATCGAATCCCCCCTCGAAAGCGGAATCCAGGCTCGGAAAGTAGCGGCCGTAATCGAGAATGCTCTCCAGCTCGCGCATGTTCGGAAGACGCCAGTCGCCGTGGCCGGCAAGCTGCAGGCTCTCGCAGTACTGGAGCGCGTTCTGCCACGCGGAGGGCACGGGCGTGCTTTCCTTCTGCCACATCAGGCCCGTACACGTGTCGGTGACGGTGCCGTCGCCGTTGTCGACGAACCGGACGGCGCTCGAGCATCCCTTCCGGTAGAACCCGTCCTGGCCGGGATACTCCGCGCTCGCGCACTCGATCGCGTTCTCGTTGCTGTCGTAGCACGTCGTCTGGCCCGTCGCCGGGAGGCTCGACGGGGGACACGGCGGACAGCACGAGTCGCACGGGGCGCTCTCGATCGCCTCGGGCGCCGGCCCCTGCGCGAAGAGATACGAGAGGAGGTAAATCGCGTCGGCGACATCGATCTTCCCGCTTCCGTTGACGTCCCCGTTCCCGGATGGGGGGTCCGCGAAGACGAGCTGCGGCGCGCCGTGCGGAACCGCGAGCATCACGGCGATCCCGAGCAGCGCTCCAAGGGCGAGGATGGCGATAGACCTCATGATGGCACCTCCTTCGCAGAGCTCGATGCGCACACCCTCATCGTAGCAAGTACGCGCGTGCGGGGGCAAGGTCCGGACCCGGGGCGATAGGAGGCGCCTCCGGAGTCCGCACACCGGGCCGTACGAAATCCGTACGGGTGCGCGTTCATTTTCCACGACCGTGGAATATGAACGCGTGGGGGGCCGGGCGCCGCGCTCGTTCGGCTGCGGAACGCGGCATGGAAACAAAGAAAGCCGCAGCCCACGCCGCGGCGTTCGTTCGTATCTGGTGGGCGATACAGGGCTCGAACCTGTGACCTCCAGCTTGTCGAGCTGGCGTTCTAGCCAACTGAACTAATCGCCCTGCGAAGGAGAATCGTAGGATCTTCCCTGCAGGCTGTCAAGGTCGGCGTGTTACGCGCCGAGGAGCTTGTTGAACACCTGGCTGACGACCTCGCCGAAGTTCTCGAGCCAGATGCCGACCGTGGTCGACTGGTTGAAGTAGACCAGCAGGCCCCAGAGATAGAACGGCGCCGCGAGCGCCAGTCCCAGGACGAGCGTCTTGGTCAACTGCACGACGGCGTGGCGCTGCTCGTAGGGAAGCGGCGGCCGCTCCTCATCGTAGTCGTGCGCGCGGCTCCGGCGGGGCGCGAGCGTCACCTCGTCGTCCTGCGAGGCGTGGCGCGACGGCCCGGTGAGATCCTCGATCGTCGCCCCGGCGTAGTCGAACGCCGGCCGCCTCTCGATCGGCGGGAGGGCCGGCGCGGGCGGCGGCGTGTAGGCCGGGGGCTCGGGCGGCGCCTTCGGATGGGCGTCGAGCAGCGATGCGCCCAGGATGCTCTCGGCGGTCTCCTTCGGCTTCGCGCGGCTCGCCCTGGAGTCGCTCACGCGCACCGCCACCGACCCGCCGTCAAGGAGCTTGACGTTGCCGTCGGGCGAGATCGACATGCCGGCCCTGCACTTCGGACAATGCAGGCGGCTCGTCTTCATGATGGGCGCGATCTCCAGCGTCACGCCGCAGATCCTGCAAGGGAATCGCACGCGGTCCGGCGGCCTCACCGCCGGCAGCTTCACGGTCTTGCTGCCCGTGTCCTTGTTCTGGGCAGGCTTCTCGGCGATGTACCCGGCCGCGGACGGGGGCGCGGCCGTCGCGGTCGCGGAGTCCGTCCGGCGTGCCCCGGAACCCGTCCGCGCCGCCGCGGCCACACCCGCCGAGCCTGGTCGGGTCGCCGGGGCTTGCGCCGGCTCGGTTTCCGTTGCGGGCGCATCGGGGTCCAGAAGCTTGATCTTCGCGGCCGCGCGCGGCTTCTCGGGCTCGCTGGGCGTTTGCATCGCCTTGCGGCGCGCCAGCGTGTCGGCGCTGTAGAGGTCGAGCCCGGCGCCGGCAAGCAGATGCTCGAGCGTCATCTCCTTGGCGACGCTGGCCGCGGAAGCGCCTTCTTGCATGGGCATGTCCGAACGGAACGAGATGTCCTCGGCCTTCTTCTTCACGGGCATCGGCGCGGACTGCTGCTTGGACGCACAGCGCTCGCACACGTGCGCGCCGGCCCCCAGGTTCTCGATGTCGCCCTGCAGCTTGATGATCTCGCCGCACATCTCGCAGTATCGCAGTTCCATGGTTCCCCCTACAACGAGGTGCCGTAGTAAAGCAGCGCCCCGGCCGCCGCGGTCTCGAGGGCGCCGAGCAGCATCACCGGCACGGTCACGTGGCGGAACCCTCTCCCGGCGATCGTCGCTCCCCCGCCCAGTATCAGGCCGAGGCAGGCCTGGATCGCCGCGAGGCTGAATACCAGGCCGAGGTTGTGCATGCTCGTTCCCCCCTGGCGCCAGAGGAAGAAGAGCAGCACGGCGAACCCGGCCGCGGTCAGGACGCTGAACGTTCCGCCGAAGAGCAGCACGTGCCCGGTCCTGACCTGGGAGGTGCGCGAACGCGTGCTGCCTGCGACCGCGACGCCGAAGAACGCCAGCGCCACGGACACGGTCAAGAGCAGCCACGACAAGGGGTGCGGGCTGGCGAAGGGAATCAGGATCGGCTCCCACCAGGTTCCCGGGGGCGCGTTGCCCGGCAGGAAGACGCCGGTGCCGACGATGTAGGTACCGAACAGCCCGACAAGCATGGCACTCACGGAAAGAACGACGCGCATATACTCTTCCTCCCAAGCGACTGAGTTCGGAAAAGTATAGCTTCGGGGGCCGCGAGAGTCAAACCGTCGCGGGTGCGGCGAGAGCGCGGGGCGCCGAAAATTATCGGTCCGTGCGGGGGAGCGCGGCGCGAAGGGCTTCCAGGCGTGCGCCGATGTCTGCAAGGTGGGCCGTGAAGGGCGCGCAGCGCTCCGACGCGGCCGCCTGCAGCGCGGCCCGAAGCGAGGCCGAGAGGGCGGCGAGGACGCGTTCGGCTTGTTGCGAGGCGCGGAAAACGGCTCCCGCCACGGCGGCGGCGTAGGCGCAGACGATGATTCCCGCCCACAGGATGAGCACCAGCGGGTGAAGACATCCCAGGAGCCCGCGCGCGCCGTCGAGCAGGAACGCGCGCAGCATCGTGTGGAAGGCGGCGCCGCCTTCAACGTGTCCGATGAGATCGAGCAGCGCGGGTCTGAGGGCGCACAGGAGCATTATCAGCACGGCGGCGCAGACCACCCAGAGGAAGCGTCTCCTGCGCGGGGGGCCGGCGAGCGCCTCGAGGCGCTCGCCGTAATCCCACGGCGGGGCGTGCGACGCGGCCGGGGGAGCCTCCGGCGCCCGTTCCCAGCATTCCTCGAACGCGCGCCGCAGGCGGGACTCGACGCGTTCGGCGCGGTGCGCAAAGGCCTTGACGCGCTCGTTGACGATGCCGGGCTCGGGAAGATCGGTCCGGCCGCGCGCCGTGAGCGCCCGCGCGATGAGCCGCGCGGGAGACGACCAGGCTTCGGCGCTCCGGCGGGCGATCATGCGGGTGAGCGCGGGCAGCAGGCGCTGCGGAAAGGCTCCGTCGCAGACGGCGCGCGCGGCGAGGTCGAGCTCCTGCGCGGCCTGCGTGATGGCGCTGCGGCACGCGTCGATGCGAGGCGCGAATCGCGCGGCGCTCGCCTCCGTGCCCACGCGGGCGCAGAGACGTTCGAAGGCGGCCTGAAGGTTGCGTTCCTTGATCCTGCGCCGCAGCTTCTCCGCGCGCAGCTCGCGAATCGTCTCCTCGAGCGCCGCGAACTCGGCCGGGGGCGAGGCGCCGCGTGCCTTGGCGTCGAGCGCCTCGCGGGCGCTCAGCGGGAGGACGCGCATGGCGTCCGGGGCCGCGGCGCCGCGCAGCTTTGTATCGAGGTCGGCGAGCAGGTCCGCGAGAACCTCGCCGCCTCGGGCGGCGTAGGCCTCGGCGAGCGTGTCGATCTTGTTGAACACGATGATCTTGTTCTCGCGCGCGTGCGCGGCGGCATCGAGGAGGTCGTAGAACGCCTGATCGCCGTACTTGTGCGGGTCGGTGACAAGGAGGAGGAGATCGGTTTCCGGCAGGACGAGGGCCAAGGTGCGGCGGTGCTCGGCGCGGATGCTGTCGCAGTCGGGAAGATCGAGGATCACGACCCTCCTGAGATCCTCGCGCGAGTGGCGGCGCTCCTGAAAGGGGCACCGGCCCGCGGGGAAGCCGGTCGGATAGTCCACGGCCTCGTGGCAATAGATCGTCACGCGGTCGCTGGTCGGCCGCGCGACGGTCGCGGGCGTGATGGCCGCCCCCGCCAGCGCGTTTATGAGCGTCGATTTCCCCACGCCGGTTCCGCCGGCGATGCCGATGACGACGATATCGTCGACGTGCGCGAATGCGCGGCGGAGCTCCGCGGCCTCGCGCCGCAGATCGTCCGCCGTGCGGGCCCCGAGCGCCGGCGCCGCCTGCGCGAGGGCGTGCTCGATGTCCTGGAGAACCTGCACGGGCGCGTTCATGGCATGCGCTCCGCCTGGGTGCGCAGGGCCGCGCACAACGCCTCGCCGCCCGCGCGAACCGCGG
>JBFZCA010000540.1:0-9816 GCA_041308205.1 Planctomycetota bacterium
TGCGCGGCGTGCCGTCGCGATCGGCGGCGGCGCGGCGCACGGTCGGCTACCTTCCCGAAGACCACCGTTTCGCCGAGTACCAGACGGGCCTGGGCGCGCTCGCGTTCTACGCGGCGTTGTCGGGCGCCCCGGCCGCGGGCGACCCGGCGCGCCTGCGCGGGCTTCTCGCGCTCGTCGACCTCGCCGATGCGGCCGACCGCAGGATCCGGGCCTACTCCAAGGGCATGAAGCAGCGCCTCGGCCTGGCGCAGGCGCTCGTCCACGACCCCGCCATCCTCCTTCTGGACGAGCCCACCGACGGCGTCGATCCCGTGGGGCGCGCGCGGATCCGCGAGCTGCTCGTCGATCTCAAGGGCCGCGGCACGACCATATTCCTCAACTCGCATCTCCTGAGCGAGGTCGAGCGCGTGTGCGACCGCGTCGGTATCATGGAGGCGGGCGCGCTCGTGCGGGAGGGGACGCTCGATGCCTTGACCCGCGTCCGGCGGGCGTTCATGCTCGAGACGTCGCCCGCGCTGGATGATGCGCAATTCGGCGATCTCTCGCGCCTCGTCCGCGGCGCGGCGCGCACGGCGTCCGGCGTCGAAGTCACCGTCGCCGAGGACGGCGGCATCGATGCCGTGGTCGACCACCTGCGCGCGCGCGGCGTGGGGATCCGCGCCCTCGCCGAGAAGAAGCTCTCGCTCGAGGAGGTGTTCCTCGACACCATCGACGGCGGCGGCGGGCGAGGTGCGGCATGAGACAGTTTCGGGCCGTCATGGCGGACTCGCTCAGGGAAGCGCGCGGCCGCAGGGAGCTGTGGCTGGTGGTCGCCCTGGCGAGCCTGCCGATTCTGTTCTGCGCGAGCATCTCGTTCCGGCGCGAGCCGATCGAGAAAACGCTGGAGAACCTGGCGGGGAGGATCAATCGGATCCCCCGCGGCGGTCCGGGACACCATGGCCGCGGCCCGCGCCTCGAGCTCCACGTCGCCATCAAGGGCATTGCGCCGGCGGACCGCGGGGAGGAATGGCCGCCCGAGATCCGCAGCGGCCACGTCCTCGACCTTGCCTTCACCCAGCCGGGCCAGCTCGAGAAGCTCGTTGAACGCTTTCGGGTCTTCGTCATGGGCGGCGCGCGCAATGCGCCGCCCGCCGCGCCCGAGACGCGCCCGCTCCCGACGGACGAGGAGAAGCGCGCGTTCCTGGAGGAGCGCTTCACGGCGTTCGGCTTCAATCGCGTGTGCGTCCGGCCGCATCCCGATGACGCGGAGCGGTTCCTCGTCGGCGTGCGCAGCGATTACGTCCACGAGATCAAGGGCGCGCATTCGTTCAGCCTGCTCTTCGGCCTGTTTCCCGAGATCCCGCTTCCCGACGTGAGCGTGGCCGAGTTCACGCTCAGGCTCGAGCAGGGGCTGTTCAACGTGTTCGCGGGCATCGTCGTCATGGCCGTGGCGCTGCTCGCCACCGCCGGCTTCGTGCCGAACATGCTCCAGAAGGGGACGCTCGACCTGGTGCTCGCGCGGCCGATCGGGAGGACGCGCCTGCTCCTCTACAAGTACGTGGGCGGCCTGTGGTTCGTCGCGGTCTTCACGGCCTACCTGATCTGCGGCGCGTGGCTGGCGCTGGGAATCCGCATCGGGTACTGGAACCCGTGGTTCCTCCTGTCGATCGCCACGGTCGTGCTGATCTTCGCGGTGCTGTACTCGGTGTCCGTCCTGGCCGGCGTCGTCACGCGCTCGGCCGGGCTGTCCGGGATGATCGCGCTCGGCGTGTGGGGGGCGAGCGGCATCGTCGTCAACCTTCACCACAGCATCCGCATGATGCTCTACGGCGCGGAAGTTCCGTCGTGGCTCGTGACCGCGTTCGACGTGTGCTACACCGTGCTGCCGAAAACGACGGACCTCGGGCTCCTGAGCATGTACGCGCTGTCGCACTCCTACCTCTCGCCCGGCATGTACGCCCGCACGTTCGGCCGGGAGCTGCCGACCATCGACTGGACGTTGTCGCTGGGGACGACGGCGGCCTTCACGGCGGCGATGCTTCTCCTCGCGGCGTGGCGCTTCAGGCGCGCGGACTACTGACCGGCGCCGCGCCGGCAAGGGCCGTATGGAAGCTATCGCCGGCATCCGGCCGGAAGTCAAGACGAAAAGAGCCACGAAGGCACGAAGACACGAAGGCTACGGCGGAAGAAACCACAGAGGCACAGAGGGCACAGAGAAGAACACGGAGAGAGACCACCGCACTTGACACGGAGCCCACGCAACGTCTCACGTTTCGTTCTCTGTGGCCTCTGTCTTCTCTGTGGTGAACCGGAAAGAGTAGCACAGAGGGCGAGGCAGTGGGATTCACTGAGGGCGGGGTTGTGCGCTGGGGCTGCGGTGTGAACGGCAACAAGACCACAGAGGCCGCAGAGGACGCACGAGGACACGGCGACGAAAGGGGCCGCGAGGAAGCGAATCGATGCAGCGACGGATGGACGGTCGGCGGCCGGGGGCGCTTCGGGGAGACGGGTCCCTCGCGCCTCCGCCGCGTCAGGACCTCGTGCGCAGGCCTGCCACGAGCGCCTCGATGCGGCTCATCACCTGCATCTCGACGGCGGGGCGCAGCGGGCCGTAGAACCCGTAGTAGATGAGCGAGTCCTCGGACTCGTACCCGCCCTCCTTGATCACGCGGGCCGATGGGATGTAGCAGGGCACCTCGTAGGCGTAGCCGATGGGCCACACGCGGTCGGCGGCAAGCAGGCGCTTCAGGCGGCGGGAGTAGTCGACCACGACCTCGCCGCCCATGAGGACGAAGGTGAGATCATCGCCGAACCTCACGGCCGCAACCGGCAGCGTGACGGCGTCGGGAAGCGGTTGTCCGGCGGCGAGCAGCTTCAGGTAGCTCTCGGCCCGCATCCTCACATGCGCGTTCTCGCTACGGGCGTCCTTCTCCAACTGCTCGCGGCCCGGAGGGGGCATCAGCGGGAGGCCGAGCTCCTCGTAGGCGAGCTTGAACGGGCCGCGCACGCGCTGCATGGGGCGGCCCAGGACGCCCATGACGGCGCCGGCGAGCTCCAGGCCGTGGCGCTTGGCATCCAGGAGCCGTCCCCGCGGCGAGGGGTCGCAGTCGGCGCCCATCCCGGTGAGGTACATGGCGACGGCGCCCGGCTCGTGGCTCTCGATATGGCGGCGGGCGTAGGCCATGTATTCGCCGGAGACGACATACCAGTCGTCGCCGCCGCGCACCGAGGTGCCGTGGCAGGCGTAGCCGAACAGAATCGCCCGGACGGCGCCGTCGGCGCCCTTGATCCGCAGAACGGGCACATCCCAGTCGGCGGGGCCGTCGGGATTGTCGCCGAACACGACGCGGTCGCCCTGGTAGACGCGCCGGTTCATGGCGAAGGAGGCGCGTCCCATGCCTTGATCGAGAGCCGCCGGCCGGCAGTCGGCGAGCGCGGCGCCCACGACCTCGACCAGCGCGGCCCTGAGCGACCGGCTGTAGCGTGCGATCGCCTCGCGGTCGGCGGGCGGCGGCTGGGCCATGTCGGTCAGCGTCTCGTCGAGGACCGGCGCCGAATGCGTGTGACTGGACACGACGGCGACCTGGCCGGGCCCGAGCTGGAGCCTGTCCGCGAGCTCCTTGAGCACCGGCTGCATGAAGGCGCGGCTCACCTCGCAGTTGTCGAGCGCCGCGAGCACGAACCGCTCTCCCGACGGGTTCTTGAACGCCAGGGCCTGGACGAGGAGCGGATGGTCGACCGCATCGGCCGGCCGGTTCCGCCCCGCGTAACCGGCGAGGCGAATGGGCGGCTCCGGGGTGATGTCGCGCACGGCGATGCCGATCTCCGGGGCTGCGTCCTCGCCGGCGGTCGCCGGCGTTCGAAGGAACGGCGCCGCGCACACGACCAGCCACGCGCACCGGCGCCGGATACACTGCAAGCTGCTTCTCATGTCGCCACCTGGCCGCCGCGGGCGGCCGTCACTTCATTGCCTTGACGAGCTCCGCGCTGTGCGCGTGCACCTTCCGGATCGCCTCGATGATGTGGTCCATGTCGCTGCGCTCGCCGAGGAGCATGTTCTGGCCCATGGCAACCGTCGTCTCGCAGACTTGCTTGTTGCCCTTGAGCTCCTTGAAGGAGTCGCGGTACGCCTTGAGCCGCTCGGCGCTCCAGAGGCGCTTGTAGCCGCGCGACGCAATCGCCTCGTCCAGCAGACCGTCGTAGTACTGCTCGTGGTACACGCCTCCGCACGGGACGCCCTCGGCCCCGACGGCGTGCGCGAACTGGCCGAGCGACATGCCGCCGAACTGCGACGCATCGTAACGGAACGGGTAGAGGTGCCACACCGCGCGCGCGTTCTCGGGCAGCCGCACGGGCGTGATGCCGGGGATCTTCCCGAGGTTGGCGGTGAGATGATCGGCGTTCGCCTGCCGCACCTCGGTCTCCTTCGCCAGCTTGTCGAACTGCTGCGCGAGGATCATGGCCTGGACCTGGGTCATCCGGTAGTTGTTGCCGCGGGTGAAGCTGCCGCTGCCCTGGTTCGTGCCGCAGGCGCGGCCGCAGTTATGGAAGGAATTGCACTTGTCGATGAGCTCCTCGCTCATGCTGGTGATCGCGCCGCCTTCGCCGGACGGAATGTGCTTCGATTCCTGGAAGCTGAAGCAGCCCAGGTCGCCGAGCGTGCCGCACTTGCGGCCCTTGTAGTCCGCGAGCCAGGCCTGGCAGGCATCCTCGATCACGGCGAGCTTGCGCCGGCGGGCGATGGCGTTGATCGGGTCCATGTCGCACGGCATGCCGAAGATGTGCACCGGCATGATGGCGCGGGTGCGGTCGGTGATCCGGCTTTCGATCGACGCCGGGTCCATCGTGAGCGTGGCGGGATCGGTGTCCGCGAAGACCGGCAGGGCCCGGCTGCTCAGGATCGCATTGTAGCTGGCAATGAAGGTGTACGGAGAGACGATCACCTCGTCGCCGGCGTCCACGTCCATGACGTGCAGGCCGACCATCAGGGCCGTCGTGCCGCTGGCCGTCGCCAGGCAGCTCTTGGCGCCGAGCAGTTGCGCGTACCCCTTCTCGAAGTCCGACACGTGCGGGGCGGAGAGGCGGTACCAGCGGCGGCTTCTGAGAACCTTGAGGACCTCGGGTTCCCATGCTTCGCGCCACTGGGGCCACCCGGTCCATCCGCCCTTGTGGGCGGGCGTGCCGCCCAGGAGGGCCGGCTTGTCGGCCTCGGCGCTGAAGACAAGCGGCGCCTTGCGGCCGCCGAGCCACGCGAGGGCTGCGGACCCCGCCGCCGCGCTGCGGATGAAACGACGTCGTCCCGGATGGTATTGCATGGTCGTGCCTCCCTTGCATGCGTTGCGTTCTGCTGGACAACCTTGCCGGCGCCGCCGCGGCGACGCACCGTCATCGTAGCTGCTCGGGGGTTTCGCGACAAGGGAATTGCGGTCGCGCTGCGCCGGCGTCGCGACGATCGCATGCCGAATGCCGGCGCCGGCGGCATCAGGGAGCCGGCGCCGAGGCGCGGCGAGAGGGGCGCGGCGCAACGCGCCGGCAGCCGATCACTCGATCGGCCGGAGGACGTCCTTGCCCACGGCGGCCCGCAGCACCTCGGGCACGACGACGCTGCCGTCCTTCTGCTGGCACTGCTCGACGATGGCGGGAAGCAGCCGGCTCGTCGCCAGACCGGACGCGTTGAGCGTGTGCACGTACTCGTTCTGGCCGGTCGACGCGCGGCGGAAGCGAATGGCGCCGCGCCGCGCCTGGAAGTCGTGCGCGTTGGAGGCCGAGCTGACCTCCTTGTACTCGTTCATGCTCGGGATCCAGATCTCGATGTCGTAGGTTTTCGCCATGGATGCGCTGCAGTCGGCGGCCGCGAGCTTCGAGACGCGGTAGTGGAGTCCCAGGCCCCGGACCAGCTTCTCGGCGTGCGCGACCATCTCCTCCAGGGCGGAGCTCGAGTCCTCGGGCCGCGTGTACTGGAAGATCTCGACCTTGTTGAACTGGTGGCCGCGGATCATGCCGCGCTCGCCGGCGCGGTAGCTGCCGGCTTCCTTGCGGTAGCACGGCGTGTACGAGAAGTACTTGCGCGGCAGGTCATTCTCCCTGAGGATCTCGTCGCGGTGGAAGTTGATGAGCGCCGTCTCCGCGGTGGGGAGGAGGAAGTACTTCGCGTCCTTGCCCTCCTCGCCCTGGAGGTGGAAGACATCGTCCTTGAACTTCGGGAACTGGCCGGCGGTGTAGCCGCACTGGCGGATCAGGATGTGCGGCGGCAGGATGAACTCGTAGCCTGCGGCCAGGTGGTGCTGGACGAAGTAGTTGAGAATGCCCCACTCCATGCGGGCGCCGTCGCCCCGGTAGAGCCAGAAGCCGTTGCCGCCCATCTTGACGCCGCGCTCGTAGTCGATCAGTCCGAGCCGCGTGACGAGGTCGACGTGGTTGCGGGCCTCGAAATCGAAGGCGGGCGCGGCGCCCGAGACGCGCACGACCGTGTTGTTCTCCTTGCCGCCGGGCGCGACATCGTCGGCGGGGAGGTTGGGGAGCATCGCCATGAACGCGTCGATCTTCGCCTCGGCCTCGGCGAGCCGGTCCTCCATGGCCTTGATCGTCTCGCCGACGGTCTTCATCTCCGCCTGGAGCGCGGCCGTGTCCTTGCCCGCCTTCTTGAGCTTGGGAATGTCGGCCGAGACCGTCTTCCGGCGCGCCCTGAGCTCCGTCACCCGGCCGATGCACTCGCGCCGCTCCTTGTCCCAGGCAAGCAGCTCGGTGAAATCGACTGCCTCCATGCGCTTCCGGAGGGCGCGCGCCACGTCATCGGTCTTCTCGCGAATGAGTTTGATGTCGAGCACGGTTCTGGGCTCCTTACCTCTGCCGGCGGGGTGCGTGCGGCCCGTTCAGGGCCGCCCCGGAAGGCGCGCGGGCCGTCAAGGTACTATAAGGATCGACGCCGAGCCGCGCAATCGTGAAGCGGGGGTCCTGCCTCCCTGCGGCGCCCGGGGCGGGTGCCCGGCATACGGGCCGCGCCGGAAGACCCAACGAGAGGGGTGCCAGGCGGCTTTAATATTACACACAGTTAATTAATGTCAGAAAGCCGCCCTTTCATCGCTCATAGCTATAGAGGACAACAAACCTCCTTTGCACGATCAGACAGATGCCATCCACCGTAGCTGTGGAAGTGTCCGGGTTCCGCAAGGCGCCCGGACATCTTCTTTTATGGGGAGATACGAGGCGCCCTTGACTGCATGTCCGCACATCCCACAATAGGCGGCGGTTCTCGACCACGCGGGAGGTGTGTCCATGCACCGAGCGGAAATCCTGGGGGTTGCCGGCGCGGCGCTGCTTCTGTGCGCCGGCTGCGGCGGGGACGGCGCACCCGCGAAGGGGGCGCGCGGTCAGATCGGGGTCTCGGTCCTCACGCTCACGAACCCGTTCTTCAAGGACATCGCCGACACGATCGCGCTCGAGGCCGCCAAGCACGGCTACGACGTCATCGCCGTGAGCGGCGAGGAAGACCCGCCCACGCAGAAGAACCAGATCAAGAACTTCATCGTCAAGAAGGTCAAGGCGCTCGTCCTGTGCCCCTGCGATTCGAACGCGATCGCCTCGGCGATTCAGGAGGCGAACGAGGCCGGGATTCCGGTCTTCACCGCCGACATCGCCTGCAACGTCCCGGGCGTCCAGGTGGTCTCGCACGTCGCGACCGACAACTACGGCGGCGGGAAACTCGCCGCCGAGGCCATCGTCGAGGCGCTCAAGGGCAAGGGCGCCGTGGCGATCCTCGACTACCCCGAGGTCGAGTCGGTGCAGTTCAGGACCAAGGGGTTCCTCGAGCGGCTCGAGGAGCTCAACGCGAGCCCCGATGTCGACGTGACGGTCGTGGCCCGCCAGACCGGCAAGGGCGACAAGAAGACGAGCTACGATGCCACGCAGGGGATTCTCCAGGCCCACCCCGAGATCAAGGGCATCTTCGCGATCAACGATCCCTCGGCGCTCGGCGCGGTCGCGGCCCTCGAGAAGCAGGGCAAGCTCGGCGAGATCGTGATCGTGGGCTTCGACGGCCAGCCCGAGGGCAAGGAGGCGATCAGGGCCGGCAAGATCTACGCCGACCCGATCCAGTTCCCGCGCGAGATCGCGAGGAAGACCGTCGCCGCGATCATGCAGTACTTCGACGGCACGGCGCCGGAGAAGGAGATCCGCATTCCGACCGCGCTGTACCGCAAGGCCGATGCCGAGAACGATCCCGAGCTCGCGGGGCGTTAGACCATGGCGACCGCCGCCCCGGCCGCGGACCGCGCGCCGCTCCTCCGGATGCGGGGGATCCGCAAGTCGTTTCCCGGCGTGCAGGCGCTCAAGGGCGTCGACCTCGAGCTCCGCGCGGGCGAGGTGCTCGCGCTGCTCGGCGAGAACGGCGCCGGCAAGAGCACGCTCATCAAGATCCTGAGCGGCGCCCATCGCGCCGATGCGGGCAGCATTCTCGTCAACGGGGCCGAGGCCCAGATCGCGACGCCCGTGGACGCGCGGCGCGCCGGCATCGCCGTCATCTACCAGGAATTCAACCTCGTGCCGACGCTGAGCGCGCGCGAGAACATTTTTCTCGGCAGGGAACGCGCGCGGGCGGGGTTCGTGGCGCACGGCCGCGAGCGCGCGGAAGCGCTCGCGCTCTTCGAGCGCATCGGCTTGAAGGTCGACCCCGACGCGCTGACGCGCGATCTCACGGTGGCCGAGCAGCAGGTCGTCGAGATCGCCAAGGCGCTGCTCCTCGACGCGCGCATCATCGTCATGGACGAGCCGAGCGCCACGCTGAGCGATCAGGAGGTCGCCCGGCTCTTCGAGATCATCCGCGAGCTGCGCGCCCACGGCATGGGGGTGATCTACATAAGCCATCGCCTCGATGAGATCTTCGCGATCGCCGACCGCGTGACGGTGCTCCGGGACGGCGAGCACGTGGCGACGCAGCCGGTTGCGGAGGTGACGCGCGACCGGCTGATCGAGCGCATGGTGGGCAGGACGCTCGCGCAGGAGTTCCCGCGCCGGCAGGTTGCGATCGGGCCGGTGCGCCTCGCCGTGCGCGACCTCGCGCGCGGCGCCAAGGTGCGCGGGGTGTCGTTCGAGGTGCGCCGGGGCGAGGTGCTCGCGCTCACGGGGCTCGTCGGGGCGGGCCGCACCGAAACGGCGCGGCTCATCGCCGGGGCCGACCTGCCGGACCGCGGCGCGATCGAGCTCGACGGCCGCGCCCTCCGGCTGCGCTCGCCGCGCGATGCGATCCGGAACGGCATCTGCCTTCTGACCGAGGATCGCAAGTCGCAGGGCCTCATCCTCGGCCACAGCGTCAGGGAGAACTTCGGCCTGCCGAACCTGCCGCACCTCTCGGCGTTCGGGTTCGTCAAGGCGCGCGCGGAGCGCGACGCGTTCCAGCGCTTCATCGATGTGCTGCGGATCAAGGTGCCGCACCAGGAGCAGCCCGCCAAGAACCTCTCGGGCGGCAACCAGCAGAAGGTCGTCCTCGCCAAATGGCTCGAGGCCGACTGCGATGTCGTGATCTTCGACGAGCCGACGCGCGGCATCGACGTCGGCTCGAAGTACGAGATCTACCTCCTGATCAACGAACTGGCCGCGCAGGGGAAGGCGATCGTCATGATCAGCTCCGAGCTTCCCGAGGTCCTGGGCATGGCCGACAGCATCGCCGTCATGCACGAGGGCAGGATCACCGGCCGGATCGCAGACGTGGCGCGGGCCACGCAGGAGCAGATACTGAAGCTCGCGGTGGAGTGACAAGCATGGCGCGTGGAAAATTCGCGGCCGCGCGATCGCGGCTCTTCAACGACTACGGCATGCTGCTCGGGTTGCTGGTCTTGTGCG
>JBFZCA010000541.1:0-8732 GCA_041308205.1 Planctomycetota bacterium
GCGCCGCCGGCGCCGCGCGCGACCGGCGATCGTCAGCGCGCCGCCAGCGCCGCGCACAGCCGCCGGATGTGCTCGGGCGTCGTTCCGCAGCAGCCCCCCACCACGCGCGCGCCCGCATCGATGATGGCGCCCATCTTCGCCGCGAACTCCTCCGCGGTCTCCGGGTGCGCGGTCGCGCCGTCCACAAGCGCGGGCCTGCCCGCGTTGGGCTTGGCCCAGAGCGGCAGCGCCGTCGCCTCGGACATCGCGCGGATGACCGCGGCCATGTCGCCGGCGCCCGCGCCGCAGTTGGCGCCAACCAGGTCCGGGCCGAGCGGCGCGAGCTCTTGGACGGCCCGCGCGGGCGTGACGCCCATCATCGTCACCATGCCGGCCTTCTTGCGCTCGAACGTCATGCTCACGACGACCGCGCGCGCGGCCTCGGCCTTCGCGGCCCTGAGCGCGCAGGCCGCCTCGCGCACGTCGCTCATCGTCTCGACGGCGATGCCGTCCGCGCCGCCGGCGAGCAGCCCCTTGATCTGACGCCGGAACGCGGCCTCCATTGCCTCCTCGGTCACCTCGCCGTACGGCTCCAGGAACTTCCCGGTCGGCCCGACCGAGCCCAGCACGGCCGCGTCGCGTCCGGCGGCCTCGACGGAGATGCGCGCGGCCCTCTCGTTCAGCTCCTCGGTCCTCGAGTCCAGGCCGTGCGGGGCGAGCTTGAAGGGGCTGCCGCCGAACGAATTGGTGAGAATGACGCGCGAGCCCGCCGCGACGTACGCCGCGGCGACCTCCGCGACGATCGCCGGGTTCTCCGCATTCCAGCGCTCGGGACACGAGCCCGCCGCGCCGCGCCGCACGAGCTCGGTGCCCCACGCGCCATCGGCGACGACCGGCGCGTGCCGGGCGATCAGCATCAGGAAGTCAGCCATCCGTACGCTCTCCCAGGTACCGCGCGCGCACCGCCGCGAACGCGCCGCAGCCGCGCGCGCCCTCCGGGCAGCGCCCCATGCGCACGCACTTCGGGCCCGCGCCGGCGAACGCGGAAGGGCAGGCCCCGGCGGCCAGCGCGCGCATCCGCTCCGCCACGGCGCGGATCTCCCACTGCGCCCGCAGACACAGCCGCTCCTCGAAGAAATGCCGCAGCTCCCTGCCGTTCATCGTGACGATGATCTTCGTCTCGCACGCGTTCGGGAGGACGTACCTGGCGTCCTCCCGGCTCTCCTCGGGCGTGCCGCCGAGAGCCTCGCACAGGACCGCGTAGCGTTCGGCAAGGTATACCATAGTTTCGTGGAAGTAGCGCTCCGCGTCAACTTCGCCCGCGGCCGTCGCGACCTTCTTGCCCCGGAGGCGCGGCGGCGCGACGTACGCGAAGTCGTGCTCGGCCACGTACCGCTGGCTGCGCTGCGAGTAGCTCGCGAGCCGGTGGCGGACGATCTGGTGCGTCATGGCGCGCGAGACGCCCTCGATGAGAAACGTGAAGCTCACGTGCTCGATCGTGGAGAGGTGCCCCCGGTCGACCACCATCCGCACGAAGCGCGCGTTGTCCTCGGGGTCGTGCCGGGCGATCGCCGCGGGGTCGGATGCGTAGCACAGCCGCGCCGCCGCGGCCACCAGCTTCTCGCCGTCCGGCGTGACCGCGAGGAGCGTGACGCACGGCTCGACCGGCGCCGTCGCTCTTCGGGCGCGCGTCACCGTACCGCCACGCTCCCCGTGAAGAGGCCCGCGAACGCCCGCAGCTCCGCGGCGCCGTAGGCCGGAACCTCGGCCAGGCGCGGGTCCAGCACGTTCCACGGCTTGAACGTCTGGAGCGCGACGCTGCGCACGCCGCAGTCGGCCAGCTCGGCCGCCATGACGGCGATGTCCTCGTGGGTGTGCAGGGCGGGGTGCGGCGTCAGCCGGATCTCGTAGTCCATGCCGGCGTGGGCGACCAGGCCGAGGCTCTCGGCCACGCGCGTTTCCATTCCCGGTGCGGCGGTCACCGCCTCGTACTTGTCCAGGGGCGCCTTGTAGTCCATGGCGAGGCGGTCGGCCAGCCGCCGCTCGATGATCGCGCGCAGGACGTCGGGACGCGAGCCGTTCGTGTCCAGGCCCGCCAGGAAGCCGAGCGTCTTGAGCTCCGCGAGAAACGGCAGGAGGTCGGGCTCGAGCGTCGGCTCGCCGCCCGAGATCACGACGGCATCGAGGAAACCCTCGCGGGGCCTGAGCCGCTCGAGGACCTCCTCCGCGCCGAGCGGCGGCTGCGTCTCCGGTCTGAGCACCAGGTCGCGGTTGTAGCAGAAGCGGCAGCGGAAATTGCAGCCGCCGGTGAACAGCACGGCGGCGATTGCGCCGCGATAATCCGAGAAGCTCTGCGGGAGAAAGCCGCGGAAGACGAGGCCGACGCGCGTCCGCGGCGTCAGTTCATGAACACGCACAGATCTCCGCGTCCTTGCGAGGCGCATCCGCGCGAGCGGGCGCCTCGGCCGGGACGTGCTCCCTTGCATGGACCGCATAGGTCACGCGGTCGCGAAACTCTTCCTGCTTGCCGGCGTTCCAGTTCTTCACGGGACGGAAGTACCCCGTCACCCTGGAGTATACCTCACAAGGCTGTCCGCACATCTGCATCTTTCTCTCTCCTCTCAAGGCGGGCATTGCCCGCGGTCCGGACGTTGTCGACGCAGGTCGCACCGCGCTCGCGGCCATCCGCGCCGGCGCAGGGGCAGGTCTCGTGGGCTCCCGCAATGTACCCGTGCACCGGGCACACGCTGAACGTCGGCGTGATCGAGAAATAGGGAACCCGGAAGCCGTGCGCGATGCGCTTGACGAGGCTCTTGGCCGCCTGCGGATCCTCGATGCCCTCGCCGATGTAGGCGTGGAACACGGTCCCGCCCGTGTAGAGGCTCTGCAGATCCTCCTGCAGCTTGAGGGCGAGGAAGAGATCGTCCGTGAAGCCGACCGGAAGCGTCGTCGAATTCGTGTAGTACGGGACATCGGTCCCGGCCGCGATGATCTGGGGAAACTTCTTGGCATCGAGCCGCGCGAGGCGGTAGGCCGTGCCCTCGGCGGGCGTGGCCTCCAGGTTGTAGAGGTGTCCGGTCTCCTCCTGGTACTTGAGCGTCCTGTCGCGCATGAAGTTGAGCACGAGCACCGCGAACTCGCGGCCCCGCGGGTCGGCGATGGAGACGCCCAGGAGGTTCAGGCAGCACTCGTTCATGCCGACGAGGCCGATCGTCGCGAAGTGGCGGTTGAGGTGCCCCAGGTAGTGCTTGGTGTAGGGCAGGAGCCCGTTCTCCATGTTGCGGTTCACGATCTTGCGCTTGATCTCGAGCGAGTCGCGCGCCTTGTCCATGAGGTTGCCGAGCGCGCCGAAGAAGTCCTTCTCGCCCGAGCACAGATAGCCCAGACGCGGCATGTTGAGCGTCACGACGCCGATCGAGCCGGTCGACTCCCCGTTCCCGAAGAGCCCGCCCGTCTTGGCCGCGAGCTGCCGCATGTCCATCTGCAGCCGGCAGCACATCGCCCGCACGTCGCCGGGCCTGAGGTGGGAGTTGATGAAGTTCTGGAAGTACGGCGTCCCGTAGCGGCCCGTGAGCTTGAAGAGCAAGTCCGCGTTGGCCGTGTCCCAGTTGAAATCGCGCGTGAGATTGTAGGTCGGAATCGGAAAGGTGAAGACGCGGCCGTCGCGATCCCCGGAGAGCATGATCTCCAGGAAGGCCCGGTTGATGAGATCCATCTCCTCCTGAAAATCGGCGTACAGCTCGGGGATGGGCTTTCCCCCGACGACCGCCGGCCGGTCCGCCAGGTCCTTCGGGACGGTCCAGTCCATGGAGATGTTCGTGAAGGGGGTCTGGCCCCAGCGGCTCGCAATGTTGAGGCCGAAAACGAAGCGCTGGATCGCCTGCTTGACATCCTCGTAGCCGAGGCGGTCGCGGCGGACGAAGGGCGCGAGGTACGTGTCGAAGGACGAGAACGCCTGCGCGCCGGCCCACTCGGTCTGCAGCGTCCCCATGAAGTTGCAGATCTGGCCGAGCGCCGTGTCCAGGTGCTTGGCGGGAGCGCCGCTGGCGCGGCCCGCCGTGCCCGTGAAGCCTTCCATGAGAAGCTGCGGCAGGCTCCAGCCGCTGCAGTAGCCGACGATGCCGCTCGAGAGGTCGTGCAGGTGGAAGTCGCCGTCCCGGTGCAGGTCGCCGATCTCCCGCGGGTACACGTTCTCGAGCGTGTAGTTGGCGACGACCGCGCCGGAGATGTGCGAGAGCAGGCTCGCGAACGAGTAGCCCTGGTTGCTGTTCTCGGAGACGCGCCAGTCCTCCCTGTCCAGGTAGCCGCGCACGAGGCCCTGGATGTCCATGAGGACCTGCTTCTGCGCCCTGAGCCGCGAGTGCGCCTCGCGGTAGAGGATGTAGGCCTTCGTGACGCGCGAGAGGCCGCGCCTGACGAGCGCCTCCTCGACCGCATCCTGGATCTGCTCGATGTGGGGAACCCCATCGCCGCCGAGCCTCGCGGCGAGCTCGCGCACGACCGCGTCCGCGGTCTCGCGCGCGATGTCCTGCTGCGGCGTTCCCGTCGCCTCGAGGGCCTTGCCGATCGCCCGCTCGATCTTCGTTATGTCAAAGGGAACGACCCTGCCGTCCCGTTTGCGTACCTGCGCGAACACACAACCTCCCCGCCCTCGCAACGCCCGGACCTGCCCGCCGCGACGCGCGACTTTTCTTCATTGCGGCGCTCCTCTGCGACGACGTGCGCGCCCGGGCAACCCTCGACCGCCGCCGCCGCGCCGGGCGTACTCCGGCGCAGCCCGCGACCTTGCGCATCCGCGATTCGCGGTTGCCTGGAACGACTTCCGCGGCCGCCCGCGCCCCCGCGGGACACGGAGCGAAAGAAGCCTGCTCCTCCTCCGCCTTGACCGCAGGCCCACGACTATAGTCAGCGGCAAGTGCCTGTCAAGCGGATTGTCGGGACGCCATCCGCAACCTGGCGCTCCCGACCAAAAAAGAGGACAGCGAGCAAGACAGATTACGCAAATGACATCTATTATAAGTAGAAAGCACGCATTGGCATCGGTTGCTAAACTGATGCGCAGGGCGGGTCCTCCGGCGGCCGGGCGGCGGCGCTATCTCCCCTCCCCCGCCGTCACGAGCTCGATGCCTTCCTTCGCGCCGAGGTTGCGCGAATAGCGCTTCTCGCGGGCGTTGTTCCAGTGCTCGTGCACGCCGAGGCTCCCGAGCCGCTTGGTCGGAGTCGGGTGATCGGGATCGTAGAACGTTCCCGACGGCGGGTCGCCGGCGCTCGCCGCCTCGTGCAGATAGTCATCGGCCCCCGACTTGTGCGGGAAGTCCTTCCACTCGGCTCTCAGGAAATCGAGCCCCACGGAATCGATCGCCACGGGATCCTGGGACGCGAACAGGCTCGAGGTCCAGTCGCCGTCGAACGGCGCGGAGCGCCACTTGCTCGGAGCCCTGTCGATCGGGTGCTTCCCCGAGTACAGGCCGTCGAGGAGGCAGAGCACCGTCTTGCCGCCGAGGTGCGCGTGCCCCATGAGATCGACCAGCATCCGGTACTTGCCCTCGCCCGCGGCGAACGCGCTCGGGTGCATGTCGAAGTAGCCCTCCTGCACCGGCCACCTGACGAACGAGCCGCAGTGGTTCTTGGCGCAGAGCGTCACGCCGGCGGCCGTGTGCGCCTTGAGATTCGCGAGGTTGATCACGTACTCGGCCTCGGCGAAGCAGGTCGGGACGTAGTCCTGCCGGCACCCTTCCGGGCGGCAGCTCCAGTACAGGGGCACGGTCGAGTCCTTCGCCGCCGTGCGCCCGTCCCTGCCCGTGTGGTCGACGTACTGCGCCTTGGGGAAGGCCGCGTGGAGGATGGCGTAGTACTCGTTGGCCAGGTACGCCAGGCAGTCGCACAGCGTGAGGTCGGCCTCGGCGACCCCCGCCGCCGTGAGCTGCCGCATCAGCGCCATGATCGCCTGCGGCGAGGTGTTCATGTAGTTTTCGCGCCATTCCTTGAGCTTGTAGGTCGCCTCGTCGACCCCGCCCTCGCGCCAGATCAGGCCGACGAAGTTGACCTTGATGATGATCTTCTCGCCGGGTTTGTAGGGCGCATCGCCCTTGCCGCGCTCCTTGTTGTGGTGCCGAAAGAGCTTGTCCCACGCGGCGCCGTCGCCGCTCTCGCCGGTCAGCGCGCACAGGGCGCGCGAGAGCATCCGGCCCACGGCCGCCTGGTCGGTGTGATTGCCTTCCCACCAGCGTTCGTTGCCGGGCCCCTCCCAGTTCGTCGCGTCCGGATCGTGCACCCACACGACGCGGCCCGGGTGGATTCCCCTGCCGGCGCCGATGGGGTCGTTCACCGCCTGGGCCTCGCCGAGCACGAGCTCGGGGCCGTTCGTGCCGAGAAGGCACCAGAGGGCGGCGATGCCGGCGACCGCGCACAGAATGCCCGCGGCACGGGCGCTGCGCGCAAACGACCGCCGCGCGCCGCGAAGGAGCGCGAAAGAGCCCGCGACGCCGGCCAGCCAGGCCACGAATCCCGCGGCGAGCGGGAATGCCGCCCGCTGGCACGGATACGTCGCACGGCTCGGCTTCGGAAGAACGCGAATCAGGAACCAGAGCAGCGCCGCGAAGCCGACGAACGGCGCCGCCCAGTGCCACCAACGCCCGCCGTTGCCTTGCGTGCCGGCCGAACGCGTAGGCTCCGGCCGCGTGTCTTCTCTCGATCGCATCGCCATTCTCCTTCCGTGCAGAACGCCGCCCGCCCCGCTTGCCGCATTGACCACGATACCATCGCCCGAATCGAGCGTAAAGGAGGCCCTCGCCCGCCGAAGCCTTGGCGAAGGCGGGTCGAGCTGCGCTACAATGGCGATCGTCACAAGGAGGCCTGCCATGCGTTCCACGAGTAGACGTCCCGCGGTCCTTTGTACGCTGCTCGCAGCAGCGGCCGTCGCTCTCGGGTCCCGCACACGGGCGGCCGATGCGCCCGGCGCGACTCCCGCCGGAGACAAGAAGCACATCGTCTACGTCGGCACCTACACCGGCGGGAAGAGCGAGGGCATCTACCGCTTCGCCTTCGACGCGGAGACGGGACGGGCGTCGAGCGTTGCGCTCGCGGCGAAGATCGACAGCCCGTCCTTCCTCGCCCTCCACCCCGGCGGACGCTTCCTCTACGCGGCGAACGAGCCCCAGGGGCGGGCGCCCGCGGGAGGCGCGATCAGCGCGTTCCGCATCGCGAACGCCGAGGGCGATCTGGAGTTCCTCAACAGCGAATCGAGCGGCGGGGCCGCGCCCTGCCACATCGCGATCGATCGGACCGGGACGCACGCGTTCGCGGCCAACTACGGGAGCGGAAGCGTGGCCCTCGTGCCGATCGGCGCGGACGGACGCCTCGGCGCGCGCACGGCGTGCATCGCGCATCGAGGATCGAGCGCCGACAAGGCGCGCCAGACGAGCCCGCACGCGCACTGCGTCAACCTCGATGCGCGCAACGACTTCCTGCTCGTCGCCGATCTCGGCCTCGACCAGGTCATCGTCTACAGGTTCGACGCCGCCGCGGGGACGCTCGCCGCGCACGCGCGCGCCGCGCTCAAGCCCGGCGCGGGACCGCGCCACCTGGCGTTCTCGCCCGACGAGCGCTTCGTGTACACGGTCAACGAGCTCGACCTGACCGTCACCCGCTTCGCCTACACGGCCGGAACGGGCGCGCTCGAAGCCAAGGAGAGCGTGTCGACGCTCCCCGTCCCGGTCCAGGCGGGTTTCAGCGCCGCGGAGATCGCGGTGCATCCGTCCGGCAAGTTCCTCTACGCATCGAACCGCGGGCACGACTCGATCGCAGCCTTTGCCATCGACAAGGACACGGGCGCGCTCCGCGCGATCGGGCACACGCCGGCAGGCGGCAGGACGCCGCGCCACTTCGCGCTCGACCCGAGCGGCGCCTGGCTCCTGTGCGCGCACCAGAGCTCCGACACGATCGCCGTCTTCCGCATCGACCGGGAGACGGGGCGGCTCGCGCCGGCCGGCGCCGCCATCAGCGTGCCGTCGCCCGTCTGCGTTCTTTCCGGGGACAGTCACCGATTGTTACAATCCGTTGATTGTAACAATCGGTGACTGTCCCCGGATACTAACATGGAAATCCAGCGCGTCTGCCGCATCATGGCGGCCCCGTTCCAGGTCACGCTGCGGGGAACCGACGAGAAGTACCTTTCCGAGGCGGCGCTCGATGCCTTCCTGTGCGCGCGCAAGGTTGAGGAGCTCCTCAGCCGCTTTCTGCCCGACACCGAGATCGGCGTCCTCAACCACCTTGCCGCGCGCGAGCCCGTCAGAGTCGAGCCGACCACATTCGCGCTCCTCAGGCGCTGCCGCGACTACTGGGAATGGAGCCGGGGCGCCCTCGATGTGTCGGTCGGGCCGCTCCTCGCGCTCTGGGGCATCGGCGGCCGCGGCCGGGTCCCGGACGACGAGGAGATCGCCGCGGCGATGCGCAACGTCGGCATGGACAAGGTGCTCTTCGAGGACGCCACGTCGCTCATGGCCTTCGCCGCCGAAGGCGTGAAGCTCGACCTCGGCGCCGTCGGGAAGGGCGCGGCACTCGATGCCGCGCTTGCGCTCCTCAGGGACAAGTGGCGCATCGGCGAGGCGCTGCTTTCGTTCGGGCGGAGCAGCATCGGCGTCATCGGCGGCCCCTGGGAGATCAAGGTCACCTGCCCCCACGACCAGGAGAGGACCGCGCTCACGGTCGCGCTCGCCGACAGGACGCTCAGCATGTCGAGCATCTGCCCGCGG
>JBFZCA010000542.1:0-24312 GCA_041308205.1 Planctomycetota bacterium
ATCGGCTCCACAGATCGCCTCAGTCGCGCGCCTTGCCAGAACGCCCGAGCGGGGCTCTCGGTGCGTCACCGTAATTGCGGAACAGGGTACCAAGGGCTGCTTGACAGCGCTCCGTTGGTCGATACCATTTTCAAGCTGGAGGCTGTAGGCTGGAGGCCGCAGCCGACCCGACGGAGAGTGTAGCTCAATTGGTCAGAGCGCCAGGTTGTGGCCCTGGAGGTCGGGAGTTCAAATCTCCTCACTCTCCCCAGAATTCAAGGCCCTGCATGCGCGTGCGGGGCCTTTTTTGTCGCCGGCGGCCCGAGGCCGCGGCGGCTCCCCTACCGCCCGAGAAGGTCGATGTTCAGGAACACCACCCACTTTCCGCTCGGGTAGTACCTGCCTTCAATGTCGGCCTCGAGGTACCGGCGTTTGAGTATGTCGGTGTAGAAATCAAGGCCGATCCCGGCGCGCACGTAGCGCGCCGACTGCAGCATGCCGTCGCCCCACTGCTCCGGACGCTCCTGGTAGAACGTCTTGAAGAACGAGGAGCTGGATATGCGGAGATTGAACTTGTGCGACAACCGAACCGTCTGGCCGACGAGCAGCCGCCGCGGCGCGTCCCGCACGGGATCGGGCGCCACCTCCACATCCTCCAGGCTCGCGGTCCAGAACTTCTGCAGCCCATCGATGCTCGTGTCCACATCGATCGCGCCGCGATCGGTGACCGTGAGCGGGCCCCACTGGATCAGGTGGATGTCGTCCCAGTCCGAGTCGTACCGGCCGTACAGGTCGGGATCGATCGCGTCGTACTGGAAACGCCACGGCCGCGCCGAGGACCCCCAGTGAAGCTTGTTGAGAATCTGCACGGTCTCCCGGTACCGCACCCAATCGACGTTGACGCCCTCGAGGAACTCGGGCCGAAGCAGCTTCCGTCCGTGGCGTTTCAGCTCTCGGAGCCCTTCGTTGATGATGGTCTCGCGCACGCGCGAGACGCGCGCCGGCGTGAAGGGACGGTTGCTCAGCCCCACGTACGTGTCGTACGCTCCCTCCTCGTGCAGGACCGCCCGCGCATCCCTCCGGCGCGTCGTGAACACCGCCACGGGCGTGCGTCCCTTGCGCGGCTCCGCCGGACGCGGAATGGCATTGACGCCGACGCCGTCATAGCGCGTGGCATCCGGCGCTTCGCAGGTGGGGTCCCCTTCGCTGTCGGCGCCGCAGCGCGACGCCGCCATCGACAGCAGGACACACGCAGCGATAGAGAGCTTCTTCCGTTCGCTGTACACGCAGGCTCCTCTTCTGCACAGCTTCACGGAGGAATCAACCCGAAGGCCGGGGGACGAAGCTCCCATCCGGCCATTAGAATCGCTCCTCACTTCTTGGGGGATTGTTATAGCCCGGCAGGGTCCGGCGTGTCAAGCGAAAAAATGCGGGCGGCGGAAAAACGCGGCTCCCCGGCCGCATTCGGCGTCAAGCCCGCGTGCGCAGGGCGTGCTTGATCCACTCCGCCGCGCCGGCTCCCGGGAGGGCATCGACCGCCTTCTTCACGGCGGTCACGGCCTCCTGCCGGCCGTACCCTATCCCCTGGAGCGCAAGCCTGGCCGTCTCGATCTCATCGCCGGAGCCCTCATCCTCCGCGCCCGGCGCCGGCAACGGCAGTTTCTCGCGCAACTCCATGACGATGCGCTCGGCGGTCTTCGCGCCGATGCCCCGGACTTGGCGCAGGACCTCCGGCTTCTCCCTGGCGATGGCGCTGCGGATCTCGGCCGCCGACAGTCCGGAGAGAAGCGCCAGACCGTGCGCGGGGCCGAGCCCCCGAACCCCAGTGATTAATTTAAATAAATCTCTGTCGGCCTCCGAGAGGAAGCCGAATACGCGCTGCGTATCCTCCCGGAAGTACGGCACGACATACAGGAAGACCTCCGCCCCGAGGCGCGCCTCGAGCTCCTTGAAGACCGGGAAGGGAATCTCGATCTGGAACCCGAGGCCCCCCGCCTCGACGACGGCCGTGCCGGGAGTGATGGCGACGAGCGGGCCGCGAACGTGGTGATACATGCGGGCACGCGCCTCACACGCGCAGCGCGAGACCTATCTCCGTGAGCTTGGCCTTGACCTCGTTGAGCGACGTCACGCCGAAGTTCTTCGCGGACATCAGCTCCACCTCGCTCTTGGAGACCAGTTCCCGCAGCGTCTTGAGCTTGAGGCGCTCCATGCAGCGGCGGCTCCTGATCGACAGATTGAGCGACTCGACCGGGCGGTTGAGCACCTCGGGATCCACGCCCGGCTCGAGCTCCGCGGGCGGCTGCTCCTCGGCGAAAGGCGGCGGCGGCGCCCCTTCCCCCTCCTCGGCCGCGCCCTGCCCGAGGGTCAATCCCTTCTGGTGGAGGATCTCCTCGATCTCGCTCAGCGAGGTCTCGCCGAAGTTCTTGTACGACAGGAGCTCGCTGCGCGTCTTCATGATCAGGTCGCCCAGCGTCTCGATGTTCATCTTCGCCAGGCAGTTGCGGCTGCGCACCGAAAGCTCGAACTCCGAGATCGGCATCCTGAGAACCTGGTTCTGCTGCGAGAGCTCCTTCTCGCGCTCGCGGTCGTAGCACATCGTGGTCGATGCCTTCGCATCGCCCAGGTACAGCTTGGCGCGCGGGTGCGTGGGATAGAAGCGCAGCACGGCATTGAAGCACTGGATCGCTTCGTCGTACTTCCCCGTGTCCTCGAAGGCCAGGCCGAGGTTGATCAGCGCATTCACGTGGCAGGGCATCTGGGCGACGCAGGCCTCGTAGTACGCGATCGCCTCTTCCGCATCTTCGCTGTACCGCGACCCCAGGTACCCGAGCTGGAAGAGCGCGCGCACGTTGCTCCCGTCCAGCGCGACGGCCTTCTCGTAGGCCTCGAAGGCGGCATCGTAGTCGCCCCGTTTCTCGGCCAGCAGGCCCGTGAAGAACCACCCGCGGCTCGACTCTCCGGCCTTGGATTGCAGCGTTGTCATCAGCGTCGCGGCCTTATCCTCGGCGCCCGCGTGCAACTGCATGTCGACGAGCAGCCAGGCGATCGCCTGGGAGTCGGGGTGATGCTCGTGCAGATCCCGCGCGACCGTGCAGGCGTCGCGGCGCCGCGTCATGTCGAACAGCACGCGCGCAAGCCAGTAGCCGCCCCATGGCTGGCTCTTGACGTGCCGCAGCACCTCCTCGGCGCGCTCGAGCTCGCCGTTCAGGTAGTACAGGTACCCGAGCACGACCTGCGCATCGGTCTTGCGGCGGAACCTGTCCGCGGCCTTCGCCTCCTCCCAGGTTCGAAGAACCTGGCGCAGCTCATCCATGCCCGCCACCGAGGCGAACACGTGCGCTCGAATCGAGGCGAACGTTTCCTCGGCATACTCTTCCTGGATCACGACATCGAGCAGCGACTTGAGTTCGGTGTGCTCTGCCAAGAGCGCGTCCTCCTCTGCGAAGGTTGCTCCCGCGGGGACGGCGCGGCTGCCGCCCGCGGCGGAATGCGCCCGGCCTGCGCGCACGCGGGAGAAACCCTGCCGCGCATTCCCTTGCACGCGGCCCGGACGCAAACAGAGGATTTTAGCCGCGCTGCGGCTCGATGTCAAGCAGCCCCTCGGCCGTGAACGCGGCGAGCGCCGCCCGCACGTTCGCGTACATGGGGAAGACCCGGTCGAGCTTCATGGTCCTGAGCAACTGCCCGATCCTCGCGTCCGCGCCGCACAGGACAAGCCGCCCCGGCGCATCCGCGGACATTCGCTTGGAGAGGCCGACGATGGCGGCGATGCCCGCGCTGTCGATGTACCGGACGCCTCCCAGATCGATCACGGCGAACGCGGCGCTCTCGACCGCCGCCATCATGTCGGCGCGCACCTCGGCCACGTTCTCGGCTCGAAAGGCGCCTTCGATGTGCATGATGACCGCCGGCCCGTGCCGGCCGACCGCGATGCGCGCATCACGCATGGTGTACCCCCTTCGACGGACGCTGCAGGAGAGGACTTCCACTATAATCATCGTCCGGCTGCGCCGCGAACTGGAGCGCGCGGCCCCGCCCCCGGCGGCTCTTGCCCGCCCGCGTGCGGCCGCGTATCCTGGTACCCTGTTCCGCGGCGGCGGCGGCGGCATGCGCGTCCCGCGCCGGGCGGCGCCGCTCGTGCGGAACGGGGTGCATCGATGCGACCATGAGCCGAGTGATCGCCTGCGGCGTTGACATCATCGAGATCGCGCGCGTCCGCGACGTCTTCGCGCGTTTCGGGCCTCGCTTTCTTGCGCGTGTCTACGGGGAGCGGGAGCGCGAGGGCGCCGCCGCGCGGCGCGACTCCGGCCCCTACCTGGCCGGACGGTTCGCCGCCAAGGAGGCCGTGCTCAAGGTTCTCGGATGCGGGCTCTTCTCCGGCGTGCCGCTCGCAACGATCGAGATCCGCGCCAAGGATTCGGGAGAGCCGTATTGCGAGCTCCTCGGGCCCGCCGCGCGGCGCGCGGCGTCCCTCGGCGTGACGCGCGTCCTGGTGTCGATCTCGCACTGCGACACGCACGCCGTGGCGCAGGCCATCGGCATCGGGGAGTAACCCCGCGCCCGCGCCGCCGCGAGGCATCCTCCCCCCGGGAGCGACAAGCTCAAAAAGCCCGATAATCTCTAAAGCCCGGCCGCCGGTCCAGCCGATTCTCTAGGCACGGCGGTTGCGAAAGCCCGCCGCTCGTTCCGGAGAAGCTTCAGGAAAAGACCGAGAATGACCGATCACATGAATGCGACCGAGAGCCTGTTCATCGTCAAGGACAGCAACGAGTACTGCTTTCTGTACTCGGAACAAGCGCCGGGCGAGATGTACCGCGCGCTGCTTGACTGCGCGGACGACGGGGAAACGCGATTGAGCGCCCACGAGGCGCTGGAAGTGATTGAGGAGATGCTCGCAAGAGCGCTTCGAAGGTTGTGAGAGGGCCTGGGGGCTCCGCGGTGACGCGGAGGGTTGATCATGCAGCAACTGTTTGTTGACTATCTGCGGTACGAGCGCAACATGTCGCCGGAGACGATCCGCGCCTACCAGAAGGATCTGGAGCAGTTCGTCAAGCACGTGAGCGGAGAAGGTCCTTTCGATGCGACCAGGGTGAGCAACGCCACCATCCGGCAGTACCTTGCGCACCTGAGCGAGCACGCCTACGAGAAGACGACGATCGTGCGCAAGCTGGCGACGATCCGGAGCTTCTTCAAGTTCCTGATCCGCAAGGGCTACGTCGAGCAGAACCCGATCGCGGAGATCAGGACGCCGAAGGTCGACAAGCGCCTCCCCCACTTCCTGGAGGTCGGCGAGGTCGAGAAGCTGCTCAACGCTCCCCAGGGCGCGGGCTTCCAGGCCAAACGCGACCGCGCGATCCTCGAGACGCTCTACAGCACGGGCTTGCGCGTCAGCGAGCTCACCAGCCTCAACCTCGCGGATGTCGACCCCACCAGCGAGGTGATCCGCGCGCGCGGCAAGGGCCGCCGCGAGCGCGTGATCCCGATCGGCAGCTTCGCCCTGCGCGCGATCCAGGAGTACCTGGACATCCGCACCGCGGTGCTCGCCGACCAGGCGCAGGCGAACATGCCCGATGCGCCCTTGTTCCTCAACCGTTTCGGGCAGCGCCTCTCCTCGCGCAGCATCCGCAAGATCATGGACAAGTACATCAAGGTCACGGGCCTCAACGCCAAGACCTCGCCGCACACCCTGCGCCACAGCTTCGCCACGCACCTCCTGAACCGCGGCGCCAACCTGCGGCTCGTGCAGGAACTGCTCGGCCACAAGCACCTCTCGACCACGCAGGTGTACGCGCATCTGACCACGCGGGCGATCAAGCACGCCTACGACGAGGCGCACCCGCGCCAGGACGAGGCGCCGGTCGAAGCGGCGCCGGAGCCCGTCGGGGCCGTTCCGGAGCCCGTGGCCGCGGGCGCCGGCAGCGCGGAGTGAGCGCCCGTTGCTCGACATTGACAGTCCGTCGCGAGCCGTTAGTATTGGTGGACTCGCCGGCTTAGCTCAGCGGTAGAGCAGCGCATTCGTAATGCGCAGGCCCAGGGTTCAAATCCCCGAGCCGGCTCCACATGATCGCCCGCACGGCAATGCGCAGCGCGTGTTGCCGTGCGTTTCAGTTGATGCGCCCGCGCGCCTCACCCCCCGGCCGCCTGCGCCAGGAGCGCCTGCACCGTCTCCATGGGCAGGCCGATCACGTTCGTGACGGAGCCCTCGGTGCGGGCGATGAGCTCGCCGCCCGCGCCCTGCAGCGCGTAGCCGCCGGCCTTGTCGTCGCCTTCCCCGCTCGCCGCGTACCGGTCGATCGCATCGGCCGCGAGCGTCCTGAACGTGACCGCCGAGGACGCCACCGCCTCGCGCGACCATGCCGGCGCAAGGCGCATGAGCACGACGCCCGTCAGGACCTCGTGCGTCCGCCCGCTCAGGCGCGCGAGCATCGCGCGCGTCCGCTCGGGCGCGCCGGGCTTGCCGAGCACCTCGCCGGCCACGGCAATGACGGTGTCGGCGCCCAGCACGAGGCGCCCCGGGAAACGCCGCGCCACATCGCGCGCCTTCGCCCGGGCGGCGGCGAGCACGAACTCGCGCGGATCGGCCGCGGCCGCGGCCGCGGCTTCGGCATCGACGGCGGGCGGAACGACCTCGTGCACGATCCCGGCCTCCGCGAGCAGCGCGTGCCGGCGCGGCGATGCCGAGGCGAGAATGAGCGCCTCCCCCACGGCCGCTACGCTCCCGCGCCCGCGCCCGCGGCCGCCTGCTCGTCCAGTTCCTTGCGCACGTAATCCGAATGGACGCCCATCACCGATGCGAAGCGGATCGAGTAGTGCGGCACGCCCGCGGCGAGCAGCTCGTCGGACAGCGCGCGATCCTCCCGGCGCACGGTCTCCTTGCGCGCCCGCCACTCCTCGGCCGACAGCCGCTCGATCTCCTCCACCCGCCGCGCATAGAGCTCCCGGCACGGAAAGGAGCTGCTCGCGTTCGCGAACCACGGCGCGATGCGCGCGAGCTTGTCGAGGAACAGCGCGTGCGCGGGCGGGAACGTGAGGCACGAGCCCTCGAAGTAGTTGCCCGAGCTCGCGAGCAGCGCCGGGTCGAGCAGGCCCTCGCGCGCGGCGATGGCGTGGGCCGCGGTGCCGGGATACGGGTAGAACATCGCCCAGCGGAAGCGGCCGACACCGGCATCGGCGCAGAGCCGCAGCGTGTCGAGCGCCTCCTCGCGCGTCTCGGTCGGCAGGCCGAACATGACGAAGGCCGAGCTGTGGAGCCCCGCGTCGTTGGCGATGCGCACCGCCCCGACCATGGCCGCGTTGCTCATGCGGCGGTTGAGGATCTCGCGCCTGACGCGCTCGTTGCCGCTCTCCAGCCCGAACTTGACGATCCTGGCGCCGGCCTCCTTGAGGGCGCGCGCAATCTCCTCGGTGAACACGAGGCAGTGGGCGTTGATCACGAAGGGCAGCCCGATGCCCGCGGCGCGGTACGCCTCGCAGAACGCGAGGACGTAGTCTTTGTCCATCGTGAAGAGATCGTCGTCGAAGATGATCGTCGTGATCTCGGGATGGCCGGCGCGCAGCCTGCGGATGTCATCGATCACGCGCGCCACGGGCTGGTGCCGGAGGTACTCGCGCGCCGTCCGGAGCGCGCCGTCCTTCCTGTAGCGCGCGACGATCTCGGCGTTGAAGCAGTACGTGCACGCAAAGGGGCAGCCGCGGCTCGTGATGATGCTCATCCACCCGTCCTTGCCGCCCACGATGCGCCGGAGGTCGAACAGCTCGTAGTCCTCGGGCGGCAGCGCGGCGGGATCGGGGAACGGCCCCACGGGGTTGCGCACGACCGCGCCGTCGCGGCACACGTACATGTTCGGGCAGCGCTCGCAGCGCTCGCCCCGCGCCAGGCCGTCGACGAGCTCGCACAGCGCGTGCTCGCCCTCGCCCACGCACACGTAGTCGAAGAGCCCCGTCGCCGCCACCTCGTCGGGCGCCATCGTGCAGTGGACGCCGCCGATGATGAAGGGGATCTCGAGCACGGGCCGCAGGAACGCGGCCGCCTTCGCGATCCACGCGAACTGCTGGGTCGTCGCCGAGAACGCGAGCACGTCGGGGGCCCGGCGCGCGATCTCCCCCTGCAGCTCCTCCAGGGAGGGGACGGGCCAGAGCGCCTCGCTGATGTGCATGAGCGAGGTCGTGTGCCCGCGCGCCTTGAGCGCCGCCGACAGCGACGCCAGACCGTGGTTGATGCCCGGCGGGCAGTCGAGGCTCGGCCAGATGAAGAGAACGTTCATGGCGTCGTCGTTCCCGCCGACGATGCCGCGGCGGCCGGCGCCGGCGCGCGCGCCGCCAGGGCCGCCCTGAGCTTCTCGCCCCACAGATACGCCCCGCAGCGCTCCCGCCATCTCCGCTGCCACTCGACCATGGCCTCGCTCACTTCCTTGCGGCCGGATTCGACCGTCAGCCCCGCGCCGCAGCCGAAGATGCGCTCGAGCGCGTAGTTCACGACGTGGTAGACGCGCACCTTGCCGGCATCCTGCTCCTCGAGGCGCGGCAGGTCGCCCTTGAGCTCGACCTTGCGCGAGTCGTTCAGGTTCCAGATCAGGAACGGCACGGAACGGTACCCCGCCGCAACGAGCTTCTCGACCACGTCGTTGTACAGGAGGCCCTCCGTGCTCTCGATCAGCAGATCGCCGCACAGGCCGCGGAGCCCGGGATCGCCGAGCTCCCGGCCGTCGTAGAACATGAACTGCGCGAGCTTCAGCGCGCCGGCGCGGACGGCGCTCCTGAGCGCGCGGTCCTTCTCGGCGGCGCCGACGACGAACTCGGGCAGCTCGAACGTCTCCACCGCGGCGGCGTCGCCGGCGCGCACGAGCTCGAGCTTCACGTCCGCCTGGAACTTGTACTCGAGCACCTGGCCCTCGAACGTCGCGGGCTCGATCTCGGCCAGCGCGATCCGGCCGCGCACGATGTACGCCGGCCCTTCGTCCTTCGCGACCGGAGGGAAGCCGAACAGCCGCCCGAACTTCGCGAGCTCCGCCGCGATGCCCGCTCCCTCGCCCGCCGTCTCCACATCGAACGCGATCGGCTCCCTGAGGAACCACGCCGTCGCGCTCGGCGGCGGGGCCTCGCTCCGGCATCCTGGAACCGCCGCGGCAGCGAGCGCGCACAGCGCTACGATCTTTCTCACGGTCACCTCCTTGCGGTCCGCTCCATTGTCCACGAGGCGCCTGCCGTTACAAGACGCGGCAGGCCGCGCGGCCGTGCGCGCCCCCGGGAATGCGCGGGCGCGCGGCGCTACACGAGGCCGAGGCTCGCGAGCGCCTCCGCAACCGCGCCCTCGGCCGCGGCCGCGCGCGTGACGAGGCGCGCGGCGCGCTTCACGCAGTCCTTGGCGTTGGCGACCGCGATGCCCATCCCCGCGCCGCTCACCATCTGCAGATCGTTGTCGCCGTCGCCCATGGCCGCGATCCCGTCCACGCCGATGCCCAGGTACGCCGCGAGGGCCGGCAGCCCCGCACCCTTGTTGACGCCGGGGCCGGTGAACTCGAGGTACTCGGGATCGGTGCGAATGACGGATGCCTCGCCGCCCGCCAGGGGGGCCCAGAACGCGTGCAGGCGCTCGCGCTCGGCGGGGTCGGTGACGATGATCGCCTTGCTCGCATCGCGGCCGCGCAGGCGCCGCAGATCGGTGAGCTCGTACACGGCTTTCGTGCGCTCGGAGTAGATCGCGCGGAAGGGCGCAAGCGCCGGGTCATCCTGGCCGTAGAGAACGTCATCGACGTACACGTTGAGGTGGAGGCCGTGCTCGAGCGTGAAATCGATCAGCGTCGTCACCATGGCCGCGGGCAGCGGCCGGTGAAAGAGCACGGCCCGCGCGGCCCTCTTCTCGGCCCGGAGCAACGCGCCGTTGTAGGCCATGACGGGGCCGTCGACGCCCAGGGCGTCGAAGAAAGGATCGATGCACGCCGTCATGCGGCCCGAGGCAAGGACCACCGCGGTTCCGCGCGCGTTGGCGGCGCGGAGGGCCGCGATGTTGGCGGCCGGTATCACGCGGTCGTCGCCGACAAGGGTGCCATCGATGTCGAGAACTACGGCTTTGATGGACGCCAGGGGTCACCTCGCGGAACGGTTGTGCCGCCCCGGAACACGGGGCCCGCACGGATCGAATCCGCGATATTACTTGGCGCCGGGCACGATCGCAACCTGCAGTTCCTTGCCGTCGCGAAAGACCTTGACCGCGACCTCCTTGCCGGGAGCGAGGCCGTCGACGACGGCCTTGAGCTCGGCGATCGTGCGCACCGGCTTGTCGGCGAAGGCCGTGATCACGTCCCCCACGAGAAGCTTGCCGTCGGCAGGACCGCCCGGCACGACCTTGACGACCTTGAGCGTCTGGCCGTCGCCTTCGACATCGATGCCGAAGACAGGCCGCGACGGCTCGGGCTTCTTCTCCGGCTCGGGCTGCTTCTCGGGTTCGACCTTCTTCTCGGGCTCGGGCTCGGCCTTCTTCTCGGGTTCGGCCTTCTTTTCCGGTTCGGCCTTCTTTTCCGGCTCGGCCTTCTTTTCCGGCTCGGCCTTCTTCTCCGGCTCGGGCTCGGCCTTCTTCTCGGGTTCGGCCTTCTTCTCGGACTTCCTGATGACGATCTCGCGCGATTCCTGTTTTCCCTCGCGCGTGAACACGATGGTCACGCTCTCCTTGGAAGGGAGCGTCTCGGCCGCCGCCTTCAACGCATCAACGTCGTTGATCTTGGCGCCGTCGACCTCGCGCACGATATCGCCGGGCAGGATCCCGGCCTTGTCGGCAAGCGAGCCCTTGAGCACCGCCACGACCTGGACCTCTTTCTTCTCGGTGGCCTCGCACACGAGACCGAGCACCATCCTCTCGACCTTGGGCTTTTCCTCGGCCTTGGGTTTTTCCTCGGCCTTGGGTTTTTCCTCGGCCTTCGGTTTCTCCTCGGCCTTGGGCGCCTCGGCCGCAGCCGACTTCAGGAGCTTCGCCTCGTTCCGGCGGTGGCTGCCCTGGACGGTCGCCATGATGCGGCCGCCGCCCTTCTTGCCGAACACGAGCGTGAACTCATCGCCTGTCTTGAGCGGCGCAACCGCCTCGCTCAGCGCCGCAAGCGTCGCCACGTCCTTGCCGTTGACCTGCAGGAGCGTATCGCCGGCCTCCACGCCCGCGATCTTGCCCGCAAAGCCGTCCTCGACCTCGCCGATGAGGAGCTTCGTCGTATTCGGCGTGTCGCCGGCGACTTCCTCGACCAGCAGGCCCAGCCTGATCGTGCGCGCCTCCTTGCCTTCGGCCCGAGGCGGCTTCTCCTGCGCCTTGGGCGGCTCGGGCGACCAGGCGAGCGCCAGTTCCTTGCCATCGCGCTGCACGGTCAACTCGAACGGCTTCTTCCCGGCGTTCGTTCCCTCGGTCAACGCGCGAATGCGCCGGACGAGCCCCGCGCGCTCGGCGCCCACGGCCACGATGACGTCGCCGGGCTTCAGGCCGACCCGCTCGGCCAGGCTGCCCTCGGCGACCTCGAGCACGGCGAGCCGCTCGCCATCGGCCTCCACGGTCGCGCCGAAGGACGCCTTCTGGACCGCGGGCGCCCGCGGCGGCGGCGAAGGCTCGAGCGCCGCGAGCCGGCGCTTGAGCGCCTCGTTCTCCCCGGCGAGCGCGGCCACTTTCTTCTCGAGCTCCTCGATGCGCCCTTCCATGCGCTCGAGCACCCGCCCCAGGTCCCCGATCAGCGCGGCCGCATCGCGTTTCGGCGCCGGACGCGCCTGCGCGTCCGGTTCGGCCGCGAACGCCAACGCCGCGGTGCAGAGAACGATCACCAGACATCGAAGCATGCGCATCGTTTCCTCCCTTGGAGGCGCCCGCCGGCGCCGTTCAGCATCGCCGCGCCCGCGCAGAGGCGCGCAGGTTTATCGGAACCGCGTCCGCGTCTATTTCACTAGGAAAATTGTAGTTCGCCGGCCGGGAGAAGGCAAGGCGCAATCGTATCCGCCGCCGCGCCCCCTGCTTCAGGACCATGGCTCCCGGTCTCCCGTGTTCTCCTGTATGTTACTATCGGAGGCGCGACGCCTCCCGCTCGAGGATTCCTCGGTCTCCGGGCATGCGCGTCGGAGGAACACGCCATGAACGACGATCGCCGGCTGCGTGAAATGGCGGACGATGATGAGGTGTCCCTCCTCTTCACGACCGCCGGGGATGATCTCGTGCACGCGATCGATGGCTGCATCGAGCTGGCGGAGCGCCGGACCGCCATCGAACGCCGGCTGGTCGAGCTCCTCGAGCTCGCGGTCGACGAGGGCCCGGATGATTCCTCGGGCGCCGTGTGGATCGCGCTGGTGCTCGGCGAGATCCAGTCGCGGCCCGCGATTCCGGCCCTCATCCGGGCGCTGGCCGGGAGCGACGAGACCCTGGTCGAGGCCGGCATCGACGCGATCAAGCGCATCGGCGAGCCGGCCTTCGACGCGATCATGCAGGCCATGGACGGCGCCGAGGATCCCGAGTTCGAGCACGCGGCCTACCAGGCCCTGGAGGGCGTCGCCACGTGGGAGCACCCCTACATGCTCGGCGAGGTGCGCGATTTCATCCTCGATCGCGTCACGCGGCCGTCGCTGGGCGCGCGGTCGCTCGAGGACGCCGCGCTGGCGCTCGCGCGCCTCGGGGACCGGCGCGCGCTGCCCGTCTTGGAGAAGATCCTCAAGAGCCGCTTCAAGGGTCTGAACCCCGCGCTGCAGGATGCGGTCGAGATGCTCCAGGAGAACACCGACGGCGTCCCCGTCGCCGCCGCGGCGATCCCGTGGCAGGAACGCGTCCGGTGGCTGATCGACGACAGGTTCTAGGCGCGGGGGCCGGACGGAGAGTCGGCACGGCCCGGTTGCACGACGCCGCCCTCGGAGGAATGCGATGGCACACCGATTCGGAATGACGGCGCTCGCGTGCGCGCTCGCCGCCGCGCGGCCGCGGCGAAAACGAGCCCGTGACTCCGGATCGCGGGGGTCTCCCGGCGGCCCCGGCCCCTATTCCCCCCTGATCCACTCGATCGACTTGGGCCGCGACACGTCGTCGCCGGCAAGCAGGATCTCCTCCAGCTCGTCGGTCGTCACGTCCACCTTCTTGTCCATGAGGATCGTGACGTTGCCCTTCTTGAGGCTGACCTTGGAGGAGACGACCTCGACGCCGGCCTGCTCGAGCTTCTCCTTGAAACCCTTCACCGCGACCTGGCACTCGGGGCCGAAGCCCTTGAGGATGACCGTGAGGCGCTCGATGGTCCCGCCCATGCGGCGGTCGAGGACCCAGATCAGGCCCCACACGAAGGCCGTGCCCATGATCGCAAGCTCGAACCCGTGCAGGCCGCACACGCAACCGAGGCCGCCGCAGATGAACACCACGACGGTCTCCTTGGGGCTCTTCATCTGGGTTCTGAAGCGGATGAAGCGCCCGAAACCGAAGAGCGCGAAGGCTATGGCCGGTTGTTCGGCGACGAGGCTGCATATCACCGCTCCGGCCACGGCAATCAGGATGAGCGCCTTGGGGACCTCCGCCTCCTCCTTCTTGACGCCGATGCTCCGGACGCGCAGCGGGTGATACCCGATGGCGGCGCCGAGTGCGGCGGCGATCATCATCGAGATGGCTCCCCACATATACATGGGTATGACATCCTTGGGAACGAGCCCCCAAAAGTAGCGAACATTCTGGGCCCGCGGCTTGTCATGCGCGAGGGGCGCCAGAGGATTCACCGCTTCGGCCTTGGGCGCGGCGGGTTGCTCGGCCTCCGGCTGCGCCGCCGCCGCCGGTTTCGCCGGCTTCTTCTTGACGTCGGCCGCCGCCGCGTCCGCCGCCCACGCACACGCGACGCCGAGCGCCAGCGCCGCGGCGACCGCCAGGCTAATCCTCTTCGACCTCATCTTCTTCCTCCGCGGCCCGCACGGCCGCCTTCACCACGTGCTTCACGAGCAGCAGGTTCTCGGGATCCTTGCGCAGGACCTCCCACCTGAAGCGCCACGCGCGCTCGCTCTGGTTGCCGGCGCCGAGCGACGACACCGCCGTGTTCGGCCACCTGTCCGCAAGCTCGAACCTGAGCTTCCACGCCCGCTCGCTGTCGAGACCGCCCACCGAATCCAGCGTCTCCTTCACGTACGTCTTGACGCGCTCCCTGATCGTCCAGGCGTTGTCCACATCCTGCCGTCCGATCGTGCGGACGACGATCTTCGGCGCGCGGTCGACGTACTGGAAACGCCACTGCCAGGCCCGATCGCTCCAGCACCCGCGCAGGCTCATGAGCACCCACGGCAGCGCGCGATCGGCCATCTCCTCGCGCATCGCCCATGCCCGGTCGGTGTCGATGCCGCCCAGGCTCTCGGCCAGGGGCTCGTAGTATTTCTTCTTGTAGTGCTGCTCCCTGAGCTTCCAGGCCTGGTCGGTGTCTATGCCGCGCAGGCTGGCGATGATCTCGCGGACGGCCTCGTCGAAAAGCCGGCGCCTGAGGGCCCACGCTTCCGGCGAGTCGATGCCGCGCAGGCTCAACGCCACCTGGGCGGGCGCCCGGGCGACGAGGCGCGTGCGCAGCTCCATGGCCGCCGGGTCGCGCTTCATGCCGCCGAGGGAGCGCGCGACGAAGAACGGCGCCACGGGAAGCAGCCGCGTGCGGTACTCCATGGACTTGGGCGAATTCAGCCCGCTCAAACCGTAGGCGATGACCTCCGGCTCGCGGTCGAAGATCACGTCGCGAATGGCGTACGCCTCGGGCGTATCCATCTTGATCAGGTAGAACCCCGCCAGACCGGGCTGCACGGCGGCAATGCGCTCCAGGTGCTTCCAGAAGGCCGCCGCCACCCTGGCGCGGTCCTCGCGTTCCGCGACCGAGGCGTAGCTTATGCGCTCCGCGGGCTTCACCTCGATGGCGAGCGGCTCGGGCCGCCGGAATCCCTTCTTGACGAGCGCCTCCGCGATTGCGCCGTAGATCTGCGCGAGCGACGCCTCGAACGTGTTGCGCGCGTTGTCGACGACGAGCCACGCGTCGGGGTTCTCCCTGGCGAGCGCCAGGAACCCGTCCCGCATGCGCTCCCTGAAGCCGATGCCCATCAGGCCCTTGCGGCCGAAGTCGCCGAAGCGGTGGTCGTGGATCTTCTGGATGCGCTTGCGCACGCGCGACGTGAGCGAATTCACGTCGCAGTACACGACGAAGTCGGGCCAGATGCCCTGCGCCGCCGGCTCGATCACCTGCTCGACGGCCTTGCGGTCCAGGCCGCGGCCGAAATGCGAGTGCGCGACGCTGGAGTAGAAGTACCGGTCGCAGAAGATGATCGCGCCTTCCGTGAGGCGCGGCTTGATGTACTCATCGACCATCTGCGCGTCGCGCGCGACGTACAGCAGCAGTTCGGTCGTGTCGCCCATCCGGAGGAAGTGCGGGTCGCGCGTGACCGAGCGGATCTCCTTGGACACCACGCTCTTGAAGACGCCCTTGTCGCGCACGTGGTGCACGGCGTAGCCCTGCCCGCGCAGGAGATCGGCGATCCTGTTGGAGAGGCTCGTCTTGCCGCTGCCGTCAATGCCCTCGAAGTCCACGAATAACGTTTTCGGCGGGGTTCCCACGTCAGTCCTCACGTTCCATCTGCCGAGCCCGCGCGGGCTCCCCCGAGCACGGCGCGGCCTCCCGAACAACGATCCTACGCTCTCGGTCTCCTGCACACGGGACTTGCGGGCGGGCGGCGCGGCTCACGCATCGGCGCGGCGGGGGACGGCGCGCCCCTCGCCTTCGGGCCGGGCGCCGAGCGTCTCGGCGCCGGTGCGATACACCATCTCGGTCACCGACATCGTGGAGCCCTGAACGCCTCTGAGGAGCGCCTGGGTGCTCGTGAGGAACTTCGAGAAATGACTCTGGGGAAAGCGGTCCAGCAGCGCGTTCAGCCACGGCGGCCGCTCGCGCGCGGCCTTGATCTCGACGACCGTGTGCTTCTGCTGGCCGCAGGCTTCCCCCAGCACGCCCCGCGTGAGCGCCCTGACGCCGTTGTAGAGCATCGCGGGCGCGCGGAAGTAGGCGATCATGTCGTCGATCGTGACGCGGATCGACTCATCGCCGGCTTCCTGGAACGTCCTCCGCCGGTAATTCGTGATCGAATAGGGCCTGAGATCGTACGTCCTCACGACGCCCAGAAACGTATCAAACACCTTGCGCACGTCCTCCGCGGCAAGTTCCCGGTTGCTCTTGTAGATCTCGATGAAGCAGTCTTCGCCCGAGAACAGCCGCTGCACAAGGACTTTCGGAACCCTGAAACGGTGCTTGCTGGTCGAATCGCCCAGGCGGCGCTTGACCTCGATCCAGCACTCCGGAAACACCTCGTAGCCCTCGGGAAGCTCGTAGTAGTACTCCTTCAGGCGCAGCTTGAGGTTGTCGTCGCGGAACTTGCTCGCCCGGCTGTAGAAGCGGAAATCCTCCGTGTCGAAGTACACCGTCGTCACGAAGGTGGTTTCCCGCCCGGGAGAATAGCAGTACACCGGCAGGTGTCTCTTGACTTCGCCGAGAAAGTCTTCCGCCTCGGCAGCGGTCAGGCGCAATTTAATCTCGCTTCGCGTGATAAAGTTTGGGAAACGGCTTTGGTCCAACAAACCCGGCTCCTCTCTCAGCAACGCGCGGTCGCGCACATAATGCGCACGAGGCTATTGTATCACCGGCGGTCGGCGCGTCAATCTAACTTTACAGTCGGCGCTACGCAATAGGCAGCGGGGGCATGGGTGCCGGGCTACTTTTGTTTGTGCCGAGGCCTTCATAATCGGCGCGTTGCCTCGCCGGGGACGCGCCGCGCCGCCGGCTCAGAAGCGGACTTCGAGCGTGATCACGACCTCGTTGTTGTTGGGGTCGCGGCCGCCCGTGTCGTCCTCGTTGATCGCGTATTCCATCATGAGGTCGATCGTCTCCATGACGGGCGCGATGACCGCCAGGACCCAGCGCTCGCGATCGTAGGTCACGGACTGGGCGGGATTGTTGGGGCAGCTCATGTCGAGCCACTCGTACCGGACGAGCGGCATCACGCCCGTCACGATCTGGTCGACGAAGAGCGGCTGCTCGAAGTCCCAGCGATAGTTGGCCTCCACGAATCCCGTCTTGCGCCGGAGCCGGCCGTCCCGGCCCTCCATCATGTGGGCCGTCCCCGTGAATCCGCCCAGCTTCAGGACCGCGTTGCCCCCCCACAGCTCCTTGCCGCGCAGGTTCGAGGAGGCGATGTCCGAGCCCTCGAAGCGCGTGCTCTGGAGATAGATGAGGTCGCCATCGCCGAGCGAGTCGTTGTAGTAGAAGCCCATGAGCTCGGTCTGGACCGCGCCCAGGAGCGGCACATCGCCCGCCTCGCACCAGCGCCGTTCCCACCCGAGCCCGACCCCGTACTCGCGCAGGGTCGACCCGTTGCCGCCGAAACGGGCATCGTGTCCCATCACGTCGAAACCCTCGGCCTCGTGGGGGTCGTCATCCTCGAGGGACATCCCGTTCGTCAGCGACGCGTGAACAGCCAGGCGGCCCCACGGCTCGCTCACGTTGCCGAGCCGCGTGCGCCAGAAGAGACCCAGCTCCTCGTTGCGCCAGTAGGACGTCGACGGCAGCGGCCAGATCCTCCCCGGGTAGTCCGGCGCCATGAAGCGGTCATCCAGGCCGATTCTGAGCCGCGACTCGGCCCACGGCGCGTGAAGGCCCTCCGCGGTCGCGTAGAACTCCTTGGCGCGCGCACGGCCTTCCGAGCGCGGCAGGAAATCGAGCTGGCCGGCCAGCTCGACCTGAATCGGGTCTTCCTTGCGGGTGAAATCGATCCTCGGCTCCAGCCTGATCTTGTTGATGAAGAGGTACGGCTCGCCGTCGCTCCCCTCCGGGATCTCGTCGCGGGGGTCGGATTCGTCCTGGGCGTCGATGAACTCCAGCTCCACCTTGCCGCCGAGGTCGAACCGGTGCTCGAGGTCGGACAGGAAGCCGGTGCGGTCCTTCTCCTTCTCGAGGTCCTTGCTCAGCTCTGCGATCTCCTTCTTGAGCTTGCGGAGCTCTGCGATCTCCATGTCGATCCGATCCAGGCGCGCGGAGATCTCGTCCTGCGCGCCGGCGGCTTCGGCGGCCTCCGGGCCGCCCTCGACCTCCGCGACCGGCGCATCGGCAGCGACCGCCAGGCCCGCGCCCACAAGCAGCAGCACGGCTAGTCGACAGGCCATTGATCCGTTCCTCGCTTCCAGGGGATGGGCGCCTCTCGACGATGACGCTCGCGGATGCGCCTTCTCTCAATTATCGGGGTAAACGCCGATCGGACAAGAGCGCCGCGCGCCGGCGCGGCCGCATGGCGCCGATCGGCACCGCACCTTACAATTACGACGGAGCGCTTATGACCACGGCTTCAGCACAGACCCATAACGTTCGTTTCCTGCCTTCCGGAAAGACCGTCGAGGTCCCCGCGGGCGCCACGCTCAGGGAAGCCGCCGCGCTCGCAGCCGTCCCGCTGTCGTTCCCGTGCGGCGGCGACGGCCGCTGCCTGAACTGCCGCGTGCGCGTCCTGGACGGGCTCGCCGAGGTCTCCGACTGGGACCGGCGCGCGTTCTCGGCCTCCGACATCGAGCGCGGCTTCCGCCTGGCCTGCCGCCTGCCCGTCCTGGACGACCTCGCGATCGAATGCCCGACCGAGGTCGCGACCGACAAGCGCCAGCACGGCACGGAGGACATCCGCCGGCCCGCCTTCGCGGTCCGCACGGTGGACCTGCCGCCGCCCAGCCTCTCGCTGCAGAAGACCGCCGCGGAACGGGCTTTCCCCGGCGGCGGCGCCGCCGCCGTCGCGCACGATGCGCTCGCCGAGCTCGCGCGCCTGGACGCGGAAGGCGTCCGCCGGTTCTCCGCCCTCTGCCGGGGAGAGGCCGTGCTCGCGCTCGGACGCGACGGCCGCTTCGCCGGCATCGCCGTCGACATCGGCACGACGACCGTGGCCGCGACGCTCGTCGACCTGGCCACGGGGGAAAGCCTGGCCGCGGCCGGCGCCCTGAACGCCCAGGCTTCGTTCGGAGCCGACGTGATCTCGCGGATCAAGCACACGATCGACCACGCCGGCGGCACGGCCGCGCTCGCGCGCGCCGTCCTGGCGACGATCGAGGAGACGATCGACGAGACCTGCCGCGCGGCAGGCCTCGGCCGCGAACGCATCGCGGCGCTGGCCCTCGCGGGCAACCCCACGATGATCCATCTCGCGCTGGGGCTCGCGCCGGCCGGCCTGGCGCGCGCGCCCTACGTGGGCGTGACGCCCGGCGGCTTCACGCTGAGCGCGCGCGAGCTCGGCCTGGCGGTCTACCCTTCGGCGCCGGTGTTCGTCCTTCCGTCGGTCGCGAGCAACGTCGGCAGCGACCTGATCGCCGACCTGCTCGTGGCGCGCATCGAGGAACGCGAGGGCGTGACTGTACTCATCGACCTCGGCACGAACGCCGAGATCGTGGCCGGCGGCGCGAAGGCGCTCTGCGCGTGCTCGACTGCCGCGGGGCCCGCGTTCGAGGGTGCGACGATCTCCTGCGGCATGCGCGCCGGCCCCGGCGCCATCGATAGAGTCGCGTGGTCCGAGAAGGACGGCCTGGCCGTGCACGTGATCGGCGATACCCCGCCGCGCGGGATCTGCGGCAGCGGGTTGCTCGACCTTGCGGCCGTGCTCAGAGAGGCCGGCATCATCGACCCCACGGGACGCCTGCTGCCCCCCGCCGAGCTGCCGCCCGGCGTCCCCGAGAGCCTCAGGGCGCACGTCATCGCGGGCGGAAAGACGGCGGCGTTCAGGCTCGACGGCATCGCCGTCTCTGCGGGCGACATCCGGCAGCTCCAGCTCGCCAAGGGCGCCGTCGCCGCCGGCGTGCGGACGCTTCTGGACGTTCTGGGGACGGCGGAAGACCGGGTCGAGACGGTCCTGCTTGCGGGCGCCTTCGGCAGCTTCGTGCGCGTGGAGAGCGCCCGGAAGATCGGCCTGGTGCCGCCGGGCGCGGCGCACGTCGCCGCGCTCGGCAACGCCGCGGGCAGGGGCGCTCGGCTGGCGCTCCTGTGCGACGAGGCGAGGGAGAGAGCGCGCGCGCTGGCGGCGCGGATCACGTACGTCGAGCTCGCGAACAATCCCGCGTGGCGCACGCACTTCGCCGAGGCGATGCGCTTCCCGGAGTGAGCACCGATGCTTACGATCCTTGCGGTCGTTCTGGTCCTGCTGGCACGGTTCTGGGGACCGGGTTTCCACATCTGGGCCGGCGACCGGACGCTCGAACGCCTGCGCGAGAAGCGGCGGCACCTGCCCTCGGAGGACCTGATTCTCCGCCACCCCGAGCCGTTCCTCTACGGCACGGTCGCCGCGGACCTCATCAGCTTCAAGCGCTTCGGCGGCCGCAGGAACAGCTGCCACAACTGGAACATGGCCGAGCGCCTCGCGCCGTTTCTGACCACGCCGGCCACGCGCGCCTTCGGCCTCGGATACCTCTGCCACCTGGCGGCCGATGTGACGAGCCACAACATCTTCGTCCCGTACGAGCGCGTCGCGGAGCTCACGCCGGCCTTCATGGGCCACGCGTTCCTGGAGTCGCTCGCCGACGCGCACATGCCCGAGCGTAGCTGGGAGAAGCTCGAGGAACTGCGCCGCCACATGCGCCTTGCGCACTACGACGCCATCGTCGACGAGGCCGTCGGCATCAAGGTCCTGCCGCTGCGCGGCAACCGGTGGATCTTCAGGCGTCTGGTGCTCGCCGCCTGCCGCCCGATGTGGCGCCGCGCGCACGGCTTCTGGCGCCACGGGCAGCGCCTGGTCGAGCTCGATCTCACGCTGCTGCACATCCTCAGGAACCAGGTGCTCGAGGACATCGACAGCGTGATCAGCGGCAGGGACTACGATATCCTCACGATGCAGGACCCCTCGGGCTTCAAGGCCCTCCGGGACGCGCGCCTTCTCAGACGGCGCATCCTCGAGCTGTACCCGTCGCGCGATCGCGCGCTGCCCGAGGCCCGGCGCGTCGCGCGCGAGCGCTTCTGGAACCTGCAGCGTCCCCTTTTCCCGCCGGGCCTGCGGTAGTACGATAGGCTGCAGCCCGCGATTCCACGGTGCGGACGGATCGATGCGATGACCCTGCAGAACGAGTCTCCCGAACGTATCCTGGCGCGCGCCCGGCGCGTCCTCCAGATCGAGGGCGACGCCGTGCGCGAAGCGGCGGCGCAGCTCGGCGAGCCCTTCTGCCGGCTCGTCGGCGCGATCCTGCGCCTGCCGCCGGGGCGCGTGGCCGTCACCGGCGTCGGCAAGAGCGGCATCATCGGCATGAAGATCGCGGCGACGCTCGCGAGCGTCGGCACGCCGGCCTTCTTCTTGAAGCCGCTCGACGCCGTGCACGGCGACCTGGGCATGGTGGCGCGCGAGGATCTGCTGCTCGCGCTCTCCCACAGCGGCGAGACGGCGGAGATCCTCAACGTCGTCTTCGCGGCCAAGAACATCGGCGCGCGCATCGCGGCCATGACCGGCCAGGCCGAAAGCACGCTCGCGCGCGAGGCCGACCTGGTGCTCGAGATCCGCGCGGCGGAAGAAGCCTGCCCGCTGGGGCTGGCCCCCACGACGTCGACGACCGTGGCGCTCGCCGTCGGCGATGCGCTCGCCATGACGCTGCTCGAGATGCGAGGCTTCTCGCGCGAGGACTACGCGCGCTACCACCCCGGCGGAAGCCTCGGCCGCCGCCTGAGCCTCACGGTCGGGGAATTCATGCGCACGGGCGCGCTCCTGCCGCTCGTCAGGGACACCGATACCCTCAGGCAGGGCCTCGCGGTCATGACCGACAAGGAGCGCCTGGGCGTGACGCTCATCGCCGATGCCGAGGGCCGGCTCGCCGGCATCCTCACGGACGGCGACCTCCGGCGGATTCTGGCGCGCGAGCGCGATCTGGCCGGGCTGCTCGACCGCCCGCTCGCCGAGTTCATGACGCGGCGCCCGATCACCATCGAGCGCGACATTCCCGCGAGCGAGGCCCTCAGGATCATGGAGGTGAAGGGCATCACCAGCCTCGCCATCATGGACCCTCACGGCCGGCCGGAAGGCATCGTGCACCTCCACGACATCCTGGGGAGAAGCAAGTTCTACGTGTGAGGAAGGACGATGCCACCAGCGCACCGAGGATCGGCGGTGAATCACCGCGCGCTCGGAATGCACCCGAGACTCTTCGTGCCTTCGTGCCTTCGTGGCTCTCGTTCGTATCCACCCGCCCCTGGCGATGCGCGCGAACGGCGGCTACAATTGCCCCTTTCGGATCGCTATCCCCGGCTCGCCGTCACGTTCCGCAAGGAGGCCGTATGAAGCTTCGCATCCGCAGGTCCAGCCGCAAGGCCGCCCGCAGGGGTTTTCGCTATCGGAAGAAGACCGCCTCGGGCCGCAAGGTGATCAGGCGCCGCCGCGCGCGCGGCCGGAAGATCTGAGCCGCCGCGCCTACGCGGGGATCTGCCACTGATCGTCGCGGACGTTCTCGGCGATCTTCAGGGCGCCGATGGCGACGAGCCGGCGGTAGTCCGGCGGCGTGCGGCAGGTCGCGTCCTCGTACCCCTCGCTCCGCAGCTTCTGCTGCACCATCTCGCCGAGCCCCTGCACGGCGGAGCCGCCCCCGCAGAGAATCATGTTCCGGAGCACGGACGCGACCGCGTCCGGATCGCAGCGCGCAAGCAGCGTTGTGATGCCGCCGGCGACCACGGGCACGAGCACCTCGCACGCTTCGCGCACCGGATCGGCGATGTCGAGGACGCGCGGCGTGCCGTCCGCGAAGAGCCGCACCTTCGCCTCGCGGCGCGCGGACCCCGCGCACGAGTACATCTCCTTGAGCTGCGTGACCGTGACGCGCGAGAGCGTCAGGTCCGGCCAGCGCCGCCGCATGCGGTCGGCCAGCGCCCTGTCGACGGCGTCGCCCGCGATCGGCGAGGAGACCCGATCCTCCGGCGCCGGATAGTAGCCTTGCACGAGGCACATGTCCGTCGTGCCGGCGCCGATGTCGACGATGAGCGAGTGCCGCGCGGGATCGACGTAGCCCGCGTCGCCGAGCTTGGCCTCCTCGCGCAGGCCCATGGCCGCCAGGAACGGCTCGGGGATGACGAGCACGCGCTCGAACAGGCCGACGACGCACGCGCGCATGAGCTTGATCTTCTCGGCCGCGGCGTCCGCCGGCGCGCCGCAGACCGCCCAGATCGCGCACTCCTCCCGGGGGTCGATGCGCGACCGGAGGTGCCGGAGAAAATCCCGGCAGCATCCGCCGGCGCCGGTCGGGTTCTTCCGGAGGGGCCACTCGAGGTTCAGGTGCAGGCGGTAGCTCACCGCCGTATCGCCGAACAGCCTGTCCGCGTCGTGCGGCAGGATGCCCGGCAGCATGCCGGGCTTGGGATACCCCACGATCGTGGGGATCACATCCTGCTCGTAGTGCACGCGCTCGCCGCTGCGGCTGGCCTGGAACACGGTCATGGTCGTGCCCAGATCGATCCCGACCCGCATCACCGTCTTGGTCGCCCGCATCATCCTCCGCACTTCTTGCTCGCCTTCGTCCGCCTTCTCCGCCTTCGCGCGACTCGTCCGCCCTTCGTTCCCCTCGCTGCCGCGTTCCACGCGGCGGGCGTGCGCACGAGGCCCACGACATCGCATCGTCCATCGCTGCCGGCGCACAGCAGCGCCGGCGCGACGGGCACGAGGCCGGACTTCTCCTCCGCGAAGAGCCGCACCGCCATGAGGCCGTCCTCGAGGGGCACGACCACCTGCGCGATCGTCCCATCGGAGAGGCGCACCCAGGCGCCGCGCGGGCGCGTGCCGAACACCGCCAGGAACGCGCGCAGCTCCTCGCCGCGCTCGCGCGCGACAAGGGCGCCGAGCGCATCCGGCAGCTCGCATTTCTCCTCCGCGACGAGCCGCACGAACGTACGCACGGGACGCGTCAACGCCAGCGCGCGTCCGAGCGCCCCGCCCCGCGGGGCATCCGCGGGCCGCAGGCCGCGCACGACGGCCTCGCACGCGGCGATGAACTTCCCGCGGCGCTTGGGCAGCGCCGTATCGATGTCGAGGAGAACGGCAAGCAGCGCCACGAGTATCAGGTCCTCGAGATCGGCGCCCCGAAGCCCCGTCGATGCCCCCACGGCGGCGCTCATGCCGAGCACCGCGCACAGGCGCGATTGGTCGCCGAACGGCGGAAAGACGGGGGCGTAGGCCGCGTGGGGCGCGGCCTCGGCGCAGCGCGCGAGGACGGAGAGCGCCGGCCCGAGCATCGCGGGCGCGAGGCGCGGCTTCCTTCTGAATCCCCGCGCCAGCGCGGCGATGCGGGGCCTGAGCATCGCCCACGCATCCTCGCCGTCGCCCAGCACATCGAGCACGGCGCCGGGGAAC
>JBFZCA010000543.1:0-3671 GCA_041308205.1 Planctomycetota bacterium
GCGCCGGCGCGCCCTCGGCGGACACGCGCAGCATGTCGCCGCAGCTCAGGACGAGCGCGCGGGCGCTCCTTCCCGCGGCATCGCGAACAAGCGAGTGCAGGAACGGCACGAAGGCGACGCGCAGCGGCAGCGTGCTCCAGTGCGGCGTCATCGCGGCCGCGAAGAACAGCGCGCGGCCCGCCCCGAGCGGCCGCTCGATGAGGAGCGGCAGGCCGTTCTCGAGCTCGATGAGCACTGCCGCCGGCGGCGCGACCTTCTCGACCCGCACGCAGCGCGTGAAGGCGACGCCGCGCAGGTTCGGGGGCGGCCTGAGCGCGAGGAGCGCGCGCAGCGCCTCGTGGCGCTCATCGATGTGCCCGATCACGACATCGTCGAACGCCGCGACATCGCTCGGCATCGCGGGGAAGAGCGGGAAGAGGCCGGCGGCGAGCGCGCGATACGCGCCGAAGTCGAACGCATCGCCCGCGACGAAGAGGGCCGTGCCGCCGCCGCGCACGTACGCGCGCAGCGTGTCGACCGCCTTCTCGTCGAGCCTCGCCGCGCCGCAGACCATGACGACGGCGACGCGCTCGAGGTTTTCGCGCGGCAGGTCCGCAACGAGCGCCGTCCCGAGGTCGATGCCGCTCGACGGCATCGAGAGGGCGCAGCCCGCCCAGAACGCCTCATCGAGGTACTTGACCGCGCTCTCGCGGTCCTTGACGAGGAGGACGCGCGCGCGTTCGCCCCGCCTGATCGCGAGGAACGCCTCGTTGTCCTCGGGAAGCACGTCATCGCGGCATTCGACGCGCGCCGACAGGAGATCGGACGGCGCGTCCGCGAGCGTGAAGACCTCGGTCGCCGCGCCCCCCGCCGGCACGAGCACGGCGCCCCGCGCGACTTCCTTGTCGCCCGCGCGCAGGATGACCTCGCCGCGCCCGGCCGCGGTCCCCGTGTTGGCGACGGTGCACCTGACCGCCGCGGCCCCGCCGCCGGCCGCATCGAGCGCGCGCAATTCCCTGAACGCGAGGTTCGGCCCGGCGGGCGCCGGGGTCTTGAGCGCGATGATGCGCGTCCCTTCGGGCGGCGGTGCGGCCGGCGGCGCGCCGTCCTCGGGAAAATCGCTCACGACGATGATCTGCTTGGCCGGCGCGGTGTCGCCTTCGAGCGTCTTGGCCGCGAGCGCGAGCGCCTCGCGCAGATCGGCGGCGAAGTACGTCGGCGCGATCCGCTCGACCTCCGCGGCGACCGCCGCACGGTCGCGCACGAGCGAGGGCGTCTTTCCCTCGGCGCCGCAGAGCGCGATCACGGCGGCCTTCTCGCTCTCGCCGAGCCGCGCGAGATACGCGCGCGCGGCCTGCGTCGCGCGCGCGAGCAGCGTCACGCCGCCCGCGTGCGCCCGCATGCTGAGCGAGTTGTCGATGACGATGACCGTGCTCGTCTCGCGGGTCCCCACCCACGCCGCACCCTCGCTCCGCAGGCGCGGCAGCGCCAAGCCGAGCGCGAGCAGGCACAGCGCAGCGACCCGCGCGATGAGAATGATGCGCTCCCTGAGCTTGTGGCGCCGCGCGAGCGCCCGGTCGGCGCCCAGGACGAAGCGCAGCGTCGGGAACTGCACCTCGCGCGCGCGCCGCCGGCCCGCGAGGTGGATGACGACGGGCAGCGCCGCCGCCGCAAGCCCCGCGAGGAAGACCGGGTTCGCGAACTCCATCGCGCCTCCTCAGCGGCAGCGGCCGCGCGCCGCGACGTAGGCCGCGAGCGCATCCGCGAACGGCGTCGTCGTCCTGAGCACGTGGTGGTCGACCGAGCAGTCGCTGAGCGCGGTGTGGATCCGCGTCATGTGCCCGCCGAAGCGCGCGAGGTAGTCGTCGCGCACGTGGGCCGACTCGACCATGAGCCGCGTCCCGGTCTCCAGGTCGACCATCTGCAGCACGCCGTCGAAGCTGAACTCCTCCTCGGTCGGGTCGAGGACGTGGAACGCGATGATCTCGTGGCGCTTGAAGCGCAGGTGGCGAATTCCGGCGCCGATCTCGGCGGGGTCGTCGTAGAAGTCGCTCAGCAGGATGACGAGGCTGCGGCCGCCGATGCGCTCCGCGATCTCATCGGCGACCGGCCGCAGCCGGCTCGCGCCCGACGCGCGCGCCTCCTCCAGCATCGCGAAGAGCTCCTGCCGGTGGCGCGCGCCGGCCTTCGCCTGGCGGAAGGCGTGCACCTTGTCGCTGAACGTGACCAGGCCCGCGGCATCGCCCTGGCGCTGCAGGAGGTAGACGAGGCAGGCCGCGACGCCCTTGGCATAGGCGAGCTTGTCGCGACCGTCGGGCGCGTAGCGCATCGAAGCGCTCGTGTCGAGCAGAATGTACGCGCGCAGATTCGTCTCGCTCTGGAAGCGCTTGGTGAAGGCGCGGTCGGTCCGGCCGTAGACCTTCCAGTCGAGGGTGCGCAGGTCCTCGCCCGCCGTGTACTGGCGGTACTCCAGGAACTCCGAGCTCTGCCCGTGGTACGGGCTCCGGTGCAGCCCCGAGATGAAGCCCTCGACGGCCCACCGGGCGACGAGCGAGAGATTCCGGAGGCGCTTGAGATCCTCGGGCGTGGGAACGACGGACGGGGGCTTCACTGCGCGACCGTCGTGAGGTCCCCGGCGTCGGGCGCCTTGATGGCGCCGAGCAGCTTGTCGATGACGGCATCCACGGTCAGCCCCTCGGCGTCGGCGTGGAAGTTGAGGAAGATTCGATGCCGCATGACGATATGCGCCACGGACTTGATGTCGCCGACCGACACGTTCAGGCGGCCGTGGAGGAGCGCGCGCGCCTTGGCGCCGAGGACAAGGCACTGCGCGGCGCGCGGCCCCGCGCCCCACGCCACGTACTTGTCGACGAAGTCGGGCGCGCCCGCGCGCCCCGGCCGGCTCGCGCGCGCGAGATCCGCGGCGTACAGGAGCACGTAGTCCGAGACCGGCAGCGCGCGCACGAGGTCCTGGCAGGCGCGGATGTCATCGGCGCTCAGGACGTGCGCGAGCGTTGCGGCCTCGGCCACGGTCGTCGTCCGGAGAATCGCCACCTCCTCCTCGCGCGACGGGTAGTCGACGATGCAGTTGAACATGAAGCGGTCAAGCTGCGCCTCGGGCAACGGGTACGTGCCCTCCTGCTCGATCGGGTTCTGGGTCGCCAGGACGAAGAAGGGCAGCGGCAGCCCGTAGGTTGTGCCGCCCGCGGTCACACGGTGCTCCTGCATGGCCTCGAGCAGCGCCGCCTGGGTCTTGGGCGGCGTGCGGTTGATCTCGTCGGCCAGGAGCACGTTCGTGAAGACGGGCCCCTTCAGGAACTTGTACGAGCGCGCGTGCGTGGCCGGGTCCTCCTCGAGCACCTCGGTGCCGGTGATGTCGGCGGGCATGAGATCGGGCGTGAACTGTATGCGCTTGAAGGCGAGGTCGAGGATGCCCGCGAGCGTGCGCACCATCAGCGTCTTGGCCAGGCCGGGCACGCCGACCAGCAGCGCGTGGCCGCGCGCGAAGAGCGCCAGGAGGAGATCCTCGACCACGTCCTTCTGGCCGACGATGACCTTGGCCATCTCATCGCCGATGCGCGCGCTCGCCTTGTGGAGCCTGCCCGCGGCCTCGCTCAGCGCCTCGACCTTCTCGGCCGGAAGGGCGGGGGCTGCCTGCGGCGCCGCCGCGGCGCGCGGCTCCTCGCGCGGCG
>JBFZCA010000544.1:0-3109 GCA_041308205.1 Planctomycetota bacterium
CCTCGACCAGGCGCCGCACGGGCGTGTCGCGCGTGCCGTTGATGCGCACGTTGGTGATGATCGCGCCGAGCCAGTGGAAGAAGTTGATGAACTCCCGCTCGGCGATGCCCGGGAACAGGTACTTGTGGCCGCCCGAGAAGCCGACGACCTCGTGGGGGAAGACGGGCCCGAGCAGAACGACGAGATCGTGCTCGAAGACGAGGCGGTTGACCGCGACACGCACGTCCATCGAGAAGCGGCCGCCCGTGAGCTCGGCGATGCGGCGCGCGGGAATCGTCCCCGCGAGGGCGAACGTTGCGGGGTCGAGCCACGCGTGGGCGCGAATCGCGACGTCGCGGTAGGCGCCCGCGCGCTCCGCGGGCGAGAGCCCGAACCAGCGCCACAGCTCCTCGTCCGGCGGCACGGGGTGCGTTCCGAGCGCCGCGAGAAACGTGAGCTGCGCGCCGCGCGGCGCGAGCTCGGCGACGATGCTCCGGAACAGGAAGGGCAGCGGGCAGCTCCGCGTCGCGTCCGGCACGACGAAGAGAATGCGCTTCGCCGCGAAGCGCGCATCGGCGAACGCGGCGGCCAGGACCTGCCTGAGCTGCGCCTCGGTGAGACTGCGGCGATCGGCGATGGCCTGTGTCAGCATGCGTACCTCACGTGCGCCAGGGCGGCGTCTCCGGGAGCACCTTCAGGAACTCCTCGATGCGTGCGTCCTCGTAGGCGCCGGCGTACGCGCCCGCGAAGAAGCGGCCGGCGGCCTCATCGAAGAAGCGCTCCCAGGAGAGATCCTCGTGCCCGGGGACGATGGGGTAGAAGAGCGCCCCGACGGCTCGCCCGGCGCTCAGGTCGCCGGGAGCGTCGCCGATCATGAGGATCTTCCCGGGCGGATACTTGCCGTTCGCGGCGAGGGTCAGGTGCTCCTTCTTGCTGCCGAGCTCCTGTCCGGCGATGGCGCGCGCGTACCCGTCGATGCGGTGCTCGCGCCACTCCCTGGCGAGCGCCTCGCCGGGCGTTGCGGACACGACCACGATGTCGGCGCGCGGGGCGAGCTTCTCCAGGCTCTCGCGCACGAAGGGGAACGGCGGGACGCCGCGCACGATCTCGCCTATGGCGCGGTTGACGGCTTCCGACCACGCCAGCGCGCGCGCGAGCACGGGGTCGCCGGTCCTCCGCGCCTCGGCCTGGAGGGCCGGGTTGCCGAGCCTGGTCTCGCGCCGGATCCAGGCGCGCAGGGTCGGGACCTCGGGCGGCCGGACGCCGCGCCGCACGACCTCCGGGCGCGCCGCGAGCAGATCGAACACCATGGTGAGGCCGGGGAAGCGGTTGACGCCGCGGTTGATCGAGTACAGGTTGACGAACTCGGCGGCCTCGCGCGCGAACTTCGAGACGGCCTGGAGCTCCCAGTGGTTGATGATGGCGGGGATGAAGCATTCCTTGTGCTTGATCTCCATGGTGTCGAACGCGCACCCGTCCGAGTCGATGCCCACGAAGAACTCGCGGGCGGGCGCGAGGTCGCGCAAGAGGTGCGCCGGGTCGCTCATGGTCGCGGTTCCTTGCGGGGTGGGCGGGACACGGGCGGCCGGCATCGCGGGAGCCGCCGCGCGGCTCCCGCGACCTCCGCCTCCACCGGCTTGGCACCCCTAACGTACGTGCGGCGTGCGGGGATGTCAAGCGAACGGCGGCGCGCGTCTGCGCCATTGATGCGCGTCGCGCGCGCCGGCCTTGACTTCGATCTTCCGCATGCGGGAGGATGAAGCTCGGGACGGGCGGCCCTCCCGGGAGGCAACGCATGCGCAGGTTTCTCTTCGTCGCGGCTCTGTCGGTTGCGGGGGGTGCGGGAACGGCGGCGGCCGGGGTCGACCTGGACGCCCTCGCCGGCAGACCGGCCGACATCGCATCGAGCGCCTATCAGTATCGTGCGGATCGCGCCCCCGAGCAGAACCCGCCCGAGGGCTGGATCCTGGTCATCCAGCGCGCGAACCTCCCGTACGACGTGCCGATCGACGTGCACGCACCCGCGGTCAAGAGAATTCTCTGCGGCCTTTTGTGGGAGGAGGTGCGGCCGGTCAGGCAGGTCGAACTGGCGTGGCCGCCGCACGCGGCGCGCCGGCCGGCGCCCGCGGACATCGAGCTCGCCTGCTTCGATGGCGCTGACGAGACCGCGCACACGTGGTGGAACCCGCGCACGATCGAGGATGCGGGCGCGCCGCGCGTCGAGGCCGGCGGCCTGACGTACGTCTTCACGCTGCCTGCCGACACCTGGGGCATCGTCGCGAGCGTGCGCGGCGCGGCCGATGCGGCGGCCTTCGATGTCCCCGTGATGCGCGCCTACGGGCCCGACGTCTGGAAGAAGCTCGACATCGAGATCGAGTGGGGCTTCACGCCGGACACGGCGGGGCGCGCATACGATGGCCGCGTCGATGCGTACGACGGAATCATAGGCGCCGTTCGACCGTTGCCGGGAGCCGCGGGGACGACCATGACCGGCGAGCGCGAATGGCGCTCCGCCGCGCAGGGCGGGGAGCGCCGCGGCGTCGCGCTGAGCCTCCTCTCCATCGGCACCTCGCGTTGGCGGCGCATGTGGCCGTATCACGCGCAGCCCGAGGATGCGGCCCGCACGATCGTGACCGTGGCGACGGCGTCCGGCGCGTTCTCGTTCCTTGCGGCCGACCTCGAGGCAGGTCCGATTCTCGCGCCTGAATACGGCTTCTTCGTGCGCCGCACATCGGAGCCGGCGGCCGCCCCGGCTCCCGCGGCCCCGAAACGCACCGCGCCGCCCATGCAGATCCTGCGCGAGACGATGGACGCGATTCCCGGCGTGCCGCGTATTCGCGGTTGGGCGAGCGATGTGATTCCGTGGTTCGGCGTGAACGCCTCGAACGAACCGGGAAGCGCAGGAAACCTGACCGTGCCCGCGCGCTCGGCGGCCATGCATCCCCTGCCGTCGCGCGACGTCGCCGCCGGCTGGCGAAGTCCCTTGCGGGGGCGCGTGCACGTCACGGGCAGCGTTGCGATGGGCGATGCCGCGGGCGGCAACGGCATCCTCTGGTCGATCGTGCGCGAGCGCGATGGCGAGCGCGAGACGCCGGCGTGCGGGGAGGTCGCCGCCGGCGGCGCGTCGGCC
>JBFZCA010000545.1:0-9330 GCA_041308205.1 Planctomycetota bacterium
CTCACCATCGCCTTTCCCGAGGTCGCCGGCCTCGAAGAAGGCGAGGAAGTCAGGGCCAAGGGGGTCAAGGTCGGCCAGGTCGATGCCGTCGACTACCAGGCCGACGGCACCGTGACGGTCACGGTCGTGTTCTTTGCGGACCCGCACATCAGGCAGGACTGCACCTTTCACATCCGCAGCAAGAGCCCCCTCGGCGGCAAGTACGTCGAGATCGACCCCGGCAGCGCGAAGGATCCCGCGCCGGGCCGCACCTTCGCGGGCGAACGGCCGGCCGATCTCTTCGCCGACCTGGGCAAGGTCGTGTCCGAGAACCGGGAGGCGATCGCCGGCACGATCGACAACCTCAATCACACGACCCGCGCCCTCAGGGACGGCGAGGGCGTCCTCGGCGCGCTGGTCTACGACCCGCGTCTCAGGGACAACGTGCTGCGGATCGTCGCCGATCTGAAGGCCGCGACGGCGGGCGAGAAGGAGAATCTCCTGGCGGCGATCCTGAGCGACGCTGAGCTGGCGCGCAACGTCAAGGCCTCGGTCGCGGAGCTCAAGGACTCCCTTTCCAGGCCCGACACCCCGCTCGGCGTCATCCTGCACGACGACGATGCGGGCACGCGCCTGCGCGGCATCATCGGGGACGCCGCGGCGCTGGCCCGCGATGTCCGCGAGGGCCGGGGCTCGCTCGGCCGTTTCTTCACCGATGACACGCTGTACCGCACGGCGGTCGACGCCGCCGGCAGCATCGCCGCCATCACGAAGGGCGAGGGCGCCGTGGCCTATCTGCTCACCGACCCGGCATCGCGCGTCCAGGTCAAGGATATCGTCGCGTCCCTCCGCGGCACCCTCGGCGACATCAGCCAGGGCAAGGGAAGCCTCGGCCGCCTGATCACGGACATGGAGATGTACGAGAATCTCCGCGCCCTCATCGTCCAGATCCGGGAAGCCGTCGAGGATGCCAGGGAGCACGCGCCGGTCAACCAGCTCGTGAATCTGGTCGGGGCGGTGTTCTGAGCCGCTCGAACCGCTTTCGCGGGTCGCGGCCGGAAGAAGATGACCACGAGGACGGGAAGGCGCCGCCGGACCTGCGCTACGCGCCCTCCTCCCCATCGCCCGCGGGAAACTCCTCCGCCCGCTGCTTCGCGAACGCGGCCGATTCTTCCTTGAAGCCCAGGTCCGCCGCGAGCGACTCGGCGCGCGCGAGGGCGTCCTTGCGGAGGGCGCCGCGGGCCCGCGGCAGGAAGCGCTCGAGCTCGGCGAGCGCGGGACGGGCTCTGCCTGCGGCCGAGAGAATCCGCGCGCGAAAGAAGGACGCGTCTCCGCACGCCAGCGCCGGGTCGGCCGCGAGCCACGCATTGAGCGCCTCCCAGGCGCGGCCGAATTCCTTCTTCTCGATGTGCACGCCGATCCTGAACGTGAATTCTCCGCGCAGGTACTCGGTGATCGATCCGCGGGCCGCATCGCCGAGCACCGCGGCGGCCTCGTCCCGCCTGCCCCCCGCGTCCAGCAGCTCCGCGAGCAGGAGGCGCGCAAGCGGTCCCGCCGCCGCGCCGCCGCCGACCTCGAGCGCGACCGCGCGGCGCAGCAGGCGTTCGGCCTCATCGCGCCTTCCCATGAGGTGCCACAGCGTGTCGGCGGCGGCCGCGGCCGCCCTCGTGCGAAGCTCGCCGTCCGGGGCGGCGGCGAGGAGGTATTCCCCGAGCGCGACGGTCCGGGCCTCGTCCGCGAAGAAGACCTGGTCGAGAAGCGCGCCGGCGCAGCGCGCGAGAGCCTCCGACGAGATCGCGGGCTTGCGCTCGAAGAAGACCTTCGCCGCGTCCGCGAAACCGCGCGCCTCGGGATCCTCCCAGCGCAGCAGCACGAGAGTGCGCAGCGCTCCGTCGGAAAGCCGCGCGCAGTCGCACGCGAGGCTCGCCGCCGTCAGCGCGGCCGCATCCAACGCACGGCGTTCGCGCGGATCGACGGCCACGCGCGCCCCGATCCGCACGGCCGCTCCCGACGCGCTCGCGAGCTCGAGCGCGACCTCGAAGACGCCGCACTCCAGGAAGAGGTGCTCCGCGGTCTTTCCGTTCGCCGCCTGGCCGTCCCCGAAGGTCCACGCGCGCGACACGGGCTCGGCGCCGCCGAGCGTCGAGCGATCGGTGAAACGCACGAGCACGCAATCGCCGTACGAGCCCCACCCGCCCGCAACCCGCCACGTGAAATCGCACACATCGGGCGAGTGCAGATCCTCGAGCGCGCCCGCGGTCGCGGGCAGGAACGGCGCGAGGTCGCCGGCGCCGAGCGGCCGCATCGTCTCGTCACCGGGCCCCTGCAGCCCGCAGACATGGCCGTGCAGCCCCCCGCGCGCGGCGTAGAGATACTCGAGCACGTGCGTCCCGCGCGACAGCGCGATCTCGCCGGCGTGCGCCGCCATCTCGCCGCCCCGCGCATCGTGCCAGCCCGGCCAGGCCGCGACTTCCTGCCCGTCGACGAGCACGAACGACGGGCCGTTCGAATTCGTCGCGAAGCGCCACGTTCCCCGGGCCGGAATCGCAAGCGCGCCGCGCCACACGACCAGGTAGTCATCGCGCGCATCGAACGGGTTGCGCGCCATCGCGCAGGCCTGCCTGAGCTCTCTGCCGAGCACGTCCCCGCGTTGCGCAATCAGCGCGCGCATGTCCGCGAGCGTATCGGCGCCGCCCTGACCGAGCCCCCGCACCTCGCACATCAGCCCCGCCTTCGGGAGCGCGCGGGCGGCCTCGCTTGCCAGGTTCGCCTGTCTGAAGTAGGCCGCCGGCAGCGGCGTTGCCCGCGCGTTGCCGAAGTACACCCGATACGTCAGGCGCGGATCCCTGATCGGGCAGACGATGCACACGGCATCGTCGCGGCCCGCGTCGATGCGCACGAAGCCGATCAGGCTCCTGTCGCCGGCGATCACGCGCACATCGGCGCGGTCGGGCAGCGCCTTGCCGAGCGTCGAGAACTCGATCGCCGCGTACCCCGGCCCCTCCCCGCCGATCGTCACCTCGCGCCGGTAGGAATAGTCCGCGCTCCACCACGTGCGCCGCCCGGCAGGAGGCGCATCGCCGCACAGGAGCGCGGCCAGGCTTGCGATGCACAGGATGCTCGTCACGGGTTCCCGTCCGGATTCTCGGGCGGTTCGGGCGGCGGATCCGCGGCGACGGGCAGCAGCCGCACGTTGTCGAAGTGGTACGTGCCGGGCGGCCAGTATGCGAAGATGATGACGCGCACCCACTTCACATCCGGCGTCCGGGCGGTGGGCGCGCACGTCATCGAGAAGGTCTGCCACTTCTCGTTCGCCGCGCACTTCAGGTACTTCTCGTACTTGACGCGGCGCGGCGACTCGGGCGGGCGGCGCGGGTCGGCGAAATAGCCCTTGACGAACACCTTCGGCGTCTTCGCGCCGCCGTCGACCCGGCAGTCGACCTCGAGCCGGTAGCTCCGCCCCGGCGCGATCTCGATCCAGCCGCTCATGTAGCTCACGCCCTCGGCGCCGGCGACCGTGTCGTACTTGGGCTCCTTGGTCGGCGACTTCGGCCCGGCGGGCGGCACGGGCTTCTTCTCCATCTCCTTCTGCCGGGCGAGGAATTCGTCCCTGAGGACATCGGTGTCGATCGTGATGCACTTGCCCTTGCCCTGCGGCGCCTGCGCCCAGAACGTGCACAGGCCGTCGGGCGCCTGCCACGCGTCGGGTTTTCCGTCCTTGCCCTGCTCGAACGCGCCGTTGGGGACGAGGTCCTTCTCGGCCGCCGCCGCGAGCAACGCACACGCCATCACCGCCGCCGCCGCCATCGCCGCCTCACCTCCCCCCGCCGCGCCCGAGCGCCTCGAAGTACTCGCGCACCTGGCCCTCGTACGCTTCCGGCGCCTCCTCGTTGCCGGCGTTCGCAATGCCCTCGCGGATCTCGCGCGGCACGGCCTCCGCGTCGAGCGTCGAGCCGGCGCGGCCGTCCATGTCGGCCTCGAGGTCCCTGAGACGGCGCACGACCAGTTCGTGGATCGCGGCCGCGTTCACGGGCACGGCGGCGTTGAGCGCATCCTCCATCGCGCGCATCAGCGTGAGCGCGCGCTGCAAGTCCTCGGGAACCGCGCCGAGCTGCCTGAGCTTCCGCTCCACGCGCTCGGCCTCGCTCCTGATCCTGGACTGCTTCGCCGCCAGGCCGCGCAGCTTCTCGGCCATGTCCGGCCCGACCGCTCCCCTCAACCCCTCGGGCGCCGTGCCCGCGAGCTTGCCGCCGCCCGTGGCGCCGCCCGTCGGGTCGGCGCCCTTGTCGTTCACCTGTCCGGCCTCGAACGGATCCGGCGTCGCGCGCGTCGGCGTCGGCCGCCCGCCCTTGCCGGCGGCCTCCTTCTCGACCATCTGCCCGAACGAGCGGCCGCTTCTGCCTTCCCCGCTGCGGCCCCCGATCTCGTTCTCGTTGGGAAGAAGGTTGCCGGTGACGCCCTTGGCGCTCATGTTGCTGATCGGGCCGTCCATCGCATCCCAGCCCGCGCCCTTGTCGAGCGAGTCGAGCCAGCCGCTCGTCACGTCCTCGACATCCTCGGCCATCTCCTCTTCCCTGTCGATGAGGTCCCCCACCAGGTCCTCGAGCTCGCTCGGCAGGTCGCACAGCGGCACCTCGACATCGACGAGCGGATCCTCCATCGACCACTTGATCGTGTCGGGGGTATCGGCGAGCCATCGCTCGATGTTCGTTTCGAGCGACTCGGCAAGCTCGAGGCCCGCCTGCTCGTGCGGCACGGCGATCTCGACCTTCCCGGCCTTGAGCGCGCCGGCCGCAACGTCGACCTCGCCGTAGACTTCGACCAGCTCCTCGGCCAGCGTCGAGTCGGCGAAGTCCTGCGCGCCCAGCTTCGCGTACTCGTGCGCCGCGGCCCGGATGATGCCGGCCAGGCGCTCTTCCTCCTCGATGAGCGCGGCGGGCGCGGTTGCGTTCGCGCTGAAGTCATCGACCCGCGCGCCCGCGAGCCGCTCGCTCGTCTCGAGCACGTTCTTCTGCGCATCGATGAAACGGGCCAGTTCCCCCTGCAGCGCCGCGAGCGCGTCCTTCGTGCGCTTCCCCCGCTCGGCGGCGCCCGCCGGCGCCTCCTTGACGAGATCCTTGACGCGGCCGGCAAGCTCCGTCAGATCGCCGATCATCTCCCTGAGCGCCGCGATGATCTTGGTCTCGGCCTCCATCGCCGTTCTCAGGCTGCCGCGCGCGTCCTTGGCCGTCGCTCCCTCCCTGAGCACCCCCGCCGCGCGCGCCATGTCCTCGCGCACGAGCAGCGCGAAGCGCAGGCGCGTGTCCGCCGAGAAGCCCGTTGCGTCCCACGCCGCGAGCAGCGCCGCGCTCTCGCGGATGATCGCGCCCTGCGACTCGCTCAGCGCAACGAGCGCCGCCGCCTCCGGCCCCTCCGCGCGAAAGGCGTCGCGCGTCCTCACCAGAAGGCCTTCCTCCAGCTCCAGGATTCTCCTGAGCGACTGGAGCGTGTTGCCGATGGCGGCAAGCGCGGCCTCGCCCGCCTCCTCCGCGCTCTGCGCCCTGAGCACGATCGGCGCGCTCGTCGCTTCCTGGCCGAGGTAGTCTCTCGCCGCGCCGCGCAGGGCCAGCGCCGGCCCCTTCGGCGCGAGCACCGACTCGCCGCGCACGCGCAGCTTGCCTTTCGCTCCCTCCCAGGTTCTGAGCGGCCGCCACGGTCCCTTGTCGCTTTCGGCGACCTCCAGGACGAGCGCGGCGATGCCCGCGTCATCGCTGCCGAGCACCACGGCCTTCAGCGGCTCGCCCGGGCGATACCGAGCCTGCGGCGGCGGCTCGGTCAGCGCGACCGCGGGCGCGACGTCCGGGACGATCTCGATCGCGTGCGCGCGGTCCCTCCCGCCCTCGAGTCCCGTGTCCCTCGCCTTCACCGCCAGAACGTACGTCCCCGCCTCCGCCGCCTCGAACTTCCCTTCCGCGCAGCGTTCGTCCTTGAGCGCGAGGGGGCTCTCCTTCCCATAGGCGCACAGAACGCCCGAGGCGATGGGCGCGTCCGTGCGCAGCGTGACCGTCACCGCCGTTCCCTTCAGGCAGCGCACGGGACCCGCCGCATTCTCCTCGAAGCGCGCCGTCAATCCCGTGTAGTCGGGGTGATCGTATCTGAGCCGCATCGCCACGATCGCGGGCGGCCGCGCCACCTTCACCTCGTACGCCGGCGAGGTGAAGGCGCCCATCGCGACTCGATAGACGAAGCCCCGCGTGCCGGCCGGAGGAAACGAGAACACGAACGCCTGGCCGTCGAACGTCATCGCGAAGCTGCTCTCGCCCGTCCGGAGCACCGCGCGCTCGGGCAGCGCGTCCCTGACGACCGCCCTCACCGTGAGGATCTCGCCGGGCGCAAGCGTGACATCGCCCGGCGTCACGTCGATGGCGGGCCGTCCGATGTGCGCGACCTCGGCGAACGGCATCGCGAAGCGCGCGCAGGCGTTCCCGAAGTGCGCCGGCAGCAGGAGGCCGTACAGCAGCACCGCGACGAGCCCGCCGCCGCCGGCAATGCCCGCGATGGCCAGATGCCGCGCATCGAACACGCGCGGGAGGGCGCGCGCGCGCAGAAAGTCCTCGGTTTCGGCGACGGTCCGCGCCACGACCTTGGCCGCGAGCGGCGTGCCCTCGCGCTCGCCGAGCAGCAGGCCGTTGATCAACCGGCAGTCGAGGTCCGGGAAACGCCGCTCGAGGATGATCGCGGCGGCCTCGGGCGCCATGTCCGCGAGCGCGGGGCGCACAAGACCGCGCCACGCCGCAACGCCGAGCGCCGCCACGAACGCGACCCCGAGCGCCGCGCGCACGAACGAGGGCAGCACCAGCAGATTGTCCGCGGCGAAGCACAGGACAAGCAGCGCGCTTCCCGCCGCGGCCGTGCGCGCAAGCCCCCCCAGGAGCACGCCGCGCAGGTATATGCCCCGCACCTCCTCGAGCGCGCGTTCGATACGCGGCGTCATCGGTTCCCGCCTTTCCCGGCAAGCGCCGCGAGCCCTGCGCCGAGCGCCGGCGCGGTCAGGGGCGCCTTCACCTCGATCGTCGCGAGCTCCGGCACGACCGTGACCGCGGGCCACGCAACGGCGGCCCCCTGCGGCAGAATCTCGCGCCAGAGATACACCCGCTCCCGGATCTCCCAGCGCGGCGTGCGCTGCTCCAGGCGCCACAGCTCGTAGCGCAGGTACGTGCGCTCTCCCGCGCTCGTCCCGCCCTTGCGCGCCAGGCCGACGAAGGCCCACACGACCTCGTTCCCCGCCAGGGCGAGGACCTCCTTCTCCTCGAAGAACTCGCGGAAGCCGGCCGTCGCGCGCAGGATCTCGCCGCGCACCGCATCCCGCGTCGGCCCGCCGGGGAGGCCCGCGGCCACCGCGCGCCGCGCCTGCAGCACCGCGCGGTACGTGCCGGGAACGATGTCATCGCGGCCGTACGCCCCATCCCGAGCCACGGGCGCCGCACAGGCGCTGCCGCCCTCCTCGCGCACGAGAAAGAGGTTCTCGGCTCCGGGCGCGCTCCCCGCGACGCGCGCGAGCGACGCCGCGGGCGGCGCCGTCCCCATGCGGATCTCGCGCACGTACACGAGGTCCTCGATCGCCTGTCCCGGCGCGCCCTTGTGCGCGGCGCGCAGCACGAAGGTCAGATCCTCGTCCGCCGTCGCGACATCGAAGCTCACGGCCGCGACGCGGCCGCGAAGCGCCTGCCCGTCCCGCAGGAAGAGCTCGGTCGCGTAGTTCCGTAAAGGGTAGTTCTCGGCGAGCGGGATCTTCTCGGGCGACCCCTCCTCGGCAAACGTCCAGGCCCGGATCAGGGCCTCGTTCTCGACCCACGTGCGCAGCAGCACGATATCCCGCGGATCGACCCGGACCTCCCGTGCGAGGGCCGGAACGAACAGCCGCAGCACGGGCAGCTCGACATCCCCCTTGTGCCGCCTCCCGTCGGAGACGACCACTTCGCCTTGAGCCGCGCAGGCCCACACACCGATAAGGATGGAAACAACCATAGCCGTGGTCCGTCCATGCGCATCCTACCATGCCCGGCCGGCGGGGTGAAGGCCGGGCCTTGCCAACGTCCGGGCTCGTGGGTAAGCTGTGAGCGTGACCGAAGCTCAAGTCGGAGAAAAGACCATGAAGGAAGAACTGCGCTACGACTGGATCGATCTTCTCAGAGCGCCGCGCACGGCGCTGAGCCTCCAGAAGATCTGGCTCGAGTTCCCGCCGCTCCTTGCCGGATGCTTCTTCTACATCGTCTGCACGTTCCTGGCCCTCAAGGCCTGCGGCCAGTTCGAGAATGTCGTCCGGACGCACGGGCTTCTGCCGTGCATCGCCGGCGTCCAGGGCGCCAACGTCCTGAGCTGGCTCCTGTGGCTGGTCGGGCTGGCGGGACTGCTCGCGTCGATTCTCTTCGCGGGCACGGCCGTTGCGCGCGCCACGTACCTGGAGCTCAGGGGCGAGACGTTCTTCATCTACCGCGAGCTGTACGCCTTCGCGCTCAAGTACCTGAAGAGCACGCTGCTCGGCCCGCTCGGGATTCTCGCGGTCATCGCAGGCATCGCCGTGTGCGGGCTTCTCGTGGGCCTCATGGGACGCGTTCCCGGCATCGGCGTCATCATGGTCGTCGGCTTGAGCCCGGTCTGGCTCGGCGTCTCGTTCTTCCTCGTCGTGCTGCTGATCGTGCTGCTCTTCTCGGTCCTGCTCGCGCCGGCGGTCGTGGCAACGGTCAAGGGCGATTTCTTCGAGGTCATCACCGAGACCTTCTCGATCACCTTCAGCCAGCTCTGCCGCATGGTCTGGTATCAGATCGTGATTCTCGCGGGCGCCGTCGTGTCGGTCGCCGTCCTCGGCGCGCTCGTCAAGGCGGCATACGGCATCATGACCGGCATTCTCGCCGCGGGCATGGGCGCGGACTTCATCACGGTGAAGTCCAAGGCGGCGGAGCTGCTCGTCTCCTGGTTCCCCTGCATGTACGCCGTGCCCCCGAGCGATGCCGTCGGCTGGCTCGGATTCTGGGGCTACGTGCTCGCCGCGGTTGCGGCCGTCGCGGGATTCATCGTCGTCGCGTGCTACGGCATGGCCGTCGTGACCGCGGGCAACACGATCGGCTACGTCGTTCTCCACAAGATCAAGGATGAAGAGGACCTCCTCGAGCTCGAAGATGAGGACGAGGAAGAACCGGCCGCACCGGCCGAGTCAGCCGCGCCGCCCCCGGCCGCGCCTCCCGCGCCGTCGCAGCCTCCGGCCGAGCCCCCGGCGCCGGAAAAGCCCCCGACCGAAGGCCCGCCGTAGCCGCGGCGAAGGCGGACGGATCGTAAGGGCCCGCCGGCAAACGCAAAGAGGCCGCCCTCAGG
>JBFZCA010000546.1:0-7289 GCA_041308205.1 Planctomycetota bacterium
GGCGCGGCGGCGGAGGCCCAACGGCTCTTCGCGGCGGGCCGCGCGGCGCTTCTTCGCGGCGACTTCGAAGGCGCAATCGAGGTCCTCGGGAAGGCGGCGGCGGCCGATGCGAGCAAGACGAGCTACCGGCTGCACCTTGCGCGGGCGTGCCGGTATGCCGGCAAGACCGACGAGGCGGCGGCGCAGCTCGAGCGCATTCTCACGGAGGCGCCCGATCACCACGAGGCGGGGCAGATGCTGGGCGAGATCCACGCCGCGGCCGGGAAGTGGAGCGATGTGGCGCGGGTCCTCGAGCCGCTCCTCGCGTTCCGGCACGACTATCCGACCTACCACCTGCTCGCCGAGGCGTACAACCGCGCCGGCGACCGGGAGAAGGCGCGCGCGTGCTACGAGGAGGCGGTGAAGCTCAACCCGGCGAGCGCGATCGACCGCTACCAGCTCGGCACGATCTACCTCGCCGGGAACTTCTTCGCGCGCGCGGTCGATGCCTACACGGCGGCGCTGCGCCTCGGCATCGACACGCCCGTGCTGCGCTACAAGCTCGGGTCGGCGTACTTCAACCTGCGCAACTACTTCGGGCAGGTGCGCGTCCGGACGATGCAGTCGGGCGCCGCGGGCGCGATCGACGGCGCATGGTATCTCATCGAGCCGTGCGGCGCGGTCGAGGACGTGTTTCTCTGCGCGCCCGAGGCCTCGGCGGTCTACCACATCGCCAAGGCGCTCGCCGACGGCATGAGCGACCGGCCGGACATCCACGTGCTGCTCGCGACGACCTACCTGAACGCGGGCCGCTGCGCCGAGGCCTACGAGAGATTCGCGGCGATAGGCCCGAAGGTGCCGAAAGAGGACAAGGCGCTCTTTCTGTACTACCACGCCCAGGCGGCCTTCGGGACCGGCCGCTACGATGAGTACCTGGCGCTGCTCGGCGAGGCCATCGCGCTCGACCCCGCGGCCTACGGCGGAACGCGCGTCGATGCGTACCTCAAGGTGGCGGACCGGCACAACCAGGCCGGGGACCCGGCCGGGTACATCGAGTTCCTGACGAAGGCCGTCGGCGAGACCCCGGAGAACGCCTCGCTGCATCTCAGCCTCGGGAACGCCTACGCGGAGGCGCGGGCGTACGACAAGGCCAAGGCGCAGTGGCGCATGGTGCTCGACCTCGAGCCGGACCACCCGCAGCGCATGCGGCTCCTCAATCGGATGGCGCGGTAGGCGCGCGGTCTCCGGCATGCGCCGCGCGGCCGGTCCGCGATGCCGGCGTGCTCGGGCATCGGCCCCAGCCCTTGTCTCCGCATGCGCCGGGCCGCGAGTGCCTTTCGCGTGTGCTCCAGCTTCGGATCGTTGATCTCGAATCGTCGTCGCATCGGCGGTCCTCCCTGATCTCAAAAGGTCCACCGTAAAGGCTACCCCCACGCGCCCCCGAAACACGCAGGCTTGCCGAAAGCTCACAGTCGCTTCCTGGCCCACCTCCGGGCTTCGAGCCAGAAACGGTACGGGCGCGACAAGGGATACCGTGACAGGTCCTCCGGGTCGAAGCGGAATCTCATGCCGCAATCCAGCGCGGTAATGGCTGCCATGTCAGCATCTGACAAGCAGAAATCAAATACATTGCCGTTCTCTTGAATGCGTGCAGGAGATTCAGACTTCGGAATGACGCTGAAGCCTGATTGAATATCCCATCGCAAGATGATCTGTGGGACTGTTTTACCATGCTTCCCGGCGAGGGACTCGAGAAGCGGATTACTCATCAGCGCAGGGTTCATCCTCCCGAATGGAGTATAGACCATGACGGCGATGCCGTTCTTCCTGCAATACTCAACCGTACTCCGTTGCGTAAACAGGGGATGCAACTCTATTTGATTCACCACGGGAACGGTCGTCGACTTGCGTATCAGATGGGCGAGATGATGGGGCATGAAGTTGCACACTCCGATGGACTTGACCATCCCCTCGCGGCATAACCGTTCCATCTGTCGCCAGGTAGCAACATAGCGTCCCGGAAAAGGCCAGTGGATCAGGTAGAGATCAATGTAGTCGGTTCCCAATCGTGCAAGGCACTCCTCAAGAGCACTACGGATAGGCTTGAGTTGATCCCGCGTATCGACCTTCTCGACGATTATGATCTCTTCGCGTCCTAATCCTGTCTGTGTGAGCGCTCGTCCCAGTGCACCCTCCACTCCGTAATTCGGCGCGGTGTCGAATAGGCGGATCCCTGCGGCGACGGCCGCCGCTATTGCACGCGGCATGTTCTCCTCCTTGATGCCGAACGTTCCCATGCCGAGCACCGGGAGGCTCATGCCATCGCTGAGACGCAGTGCGTGCATCTGTGTTTTCCTTTATCCTCCGAGCAGCAATCCGAATCCGGCAATCGCTCCACGTCGGGCGGTATCGAGTGCATATCTTCGCGCACTCCTGGGATTCCTGCCGGCGTCGGACACTGATGCGGAATGGAACGAGTTGCCGCGCGGCGTGACACACGGACACACAGCGTCATAAGGACGGAACCTGCACGTGGGTGCGACGGCGTGACCGACGCCCCGTGCATTTGCGCAGCAACGCCGTGATTCGCTTGCAGATCCTATATATGCGGTAACTCGTCATGAACCCGACGATACGAGATGCCGCGAAGAACCCGTTGCGCAGCGGATGGAAGGGCGCGGGTTTCGTGAGGTGCCGGCAGCTTCTGATTGCCGCTTCAACGGGAACCTGTTCCGCGTCTAGTAGCGGTAACGCACGGTCAAGCAATTCCCGTCCCGCCGCAGTTGAACACACCACCAGAGAGACCCCGCGTTCTTCATTCCCGGCGCAGAGTCTCCCTTGGTATTTCCAGAAGTCCGCGAGCGTGATGTCGGATATGCGGCTCAGGCGCTGGTACCTGCAGCCCTCGCAGGATGGGCGCGAGATAAGGCCGGCAAGGTAGCTGGAGTGGTAGGGATGAGATCCGCACCATTCCTTGATAACCCGCCCAGTTTCAAGATAAACCGCGATTTGGTTGTATTTCCAGCCAAGTGACTTGTCGCGGTACACAATGCCGGCAACTTCTTCACGCTCTGCACGCTCAAGCGCATGGATGTAGTCTTTGAACATACGCAGCGAGGGAATGCCGTGGCAAACCATATCGCACGTGATGAGGCCGGCCGGCCTCGTGCCTAGATAGACGTACAGACCCGCGACTTGGCAGCCGGTCCCGGTAAAAAGGACGTTCCGTCCGGCATCCAGATCCGCCTTTACCCGTCTGTATACCGTACCCATATTGCTTTCCTGGTACTTGGACCGACGGAAAGCTTCCGCCTGCTGCAACTCCTCGGTTCTCATATGCGTCGTGTTGAAAAGACCGGGTTGCACGGCGCCATAGACCACGCCCCCCTGACGGATCGTTTCCTGGGTAAGCGCCCATGCCGCTCCGCCGGATGAGACTTCCGGCAATACATCGCGATCCTTCAGGCATGCCGCAAAGACCGTCCCTGTGAAGGACGGCTCGTCGGTTCGAGGATGTACCATGTGGCAGACTTTCTCGCAGCGCGCGCAGTCTACACAGAGCGCCTTGTCAACTTGCGGATACCAGAATCCCTCCTCGTCTAAGACCAGTGCGATTGCATCGTGCGGGCAGATGCTCGCGCACGCCCCGCAGCCGGTACACAGTCTCTTGTCGGATATCTCAATCATTTCGGCGCTTCATTGCCCATGGTTCCTGACGTGCGGTGATCGACCATTGAGACTCACGCGTTGTCAGATTGCTGCGCTTTCCGCGTCCTGATCACCCGCGCAGGAACGCCGACCGCAACCGACCACGGAGGAATGTCCTTCGTTACCACCGCGCCCGCGCCTATGACGCTGCCGCGGCCGATGCGCACTCCTGCGGTGATCATCACTCTGCCGGCCACCCAGACGTCATCCTCAATTGTGATCGGGGCGGCCTCGATGCCTTGTTTGCCGATCGGGATGTCGGTATCGACGAACTTGTGGTTCGCGGCGATCATCATTACGTGCGGCGCGATATGCACATCGTTGCCGATTGTGATCGGGCCGCCGCGCACGGCGATGATCACCGAGTAGATCTGCACCGTACAATCCTCGCCGATCGTCACCGGACCCTGAATACATGCGCCCGGCGCAATCCTGGTACGCGCTCCGATTGTGAGTTGACCGCCGCGAGGATTGATCCGCGCCTCCGGATGAATGCGGCAGGTTCGGTCCACGCGAACCCCGCGGTGGCGGGCTGCCAGATAGCGCCCCCAGCGAAACCACAGCCAGCGTAGCGGGTTTCTTCCGCATTTGGGTATGCTAAGCCCGCCATCGATAATAATGGATAATGTCATGATCGGCAGCTCCCATCTCGCCCGCAGGAGATCTCGTTGGCGTTGTCATCAGCCGGGATCATAATCGGATAATCCTCGGCGGTCAAACAACTGCGCGGGAGATCGTGCAACGCCGCGGGCGAGCCCGGCGCGCACTCCGCGCGGGGTCTGCGCCGGGCGGGCCCGCGGCGCCGACCCGCCTGACCGTTGCGTCCATCGCCGTCACTCCCTCTCGGTCAGGACGCGGCTCGTCGCGTCGAGCGCGTCTTCAGCCGAACGCTCCATGCCGCGGACGTTTGCATCGATCGTGCGGCCGAGCTCGGTCCTGCGCTCGTAAGCCTCGCGAACGCACGCGAGCACATCCGCGGCCGCCGCCCGTCCGATGTCGAATGCGAGGTGCGCGATGCCCGCGTCCTGCAGGAGCTCCGCGTACTTGTGCGACCAGCCGAGGGCGACCGGAACAACGCGGTGCGACAGCGCCGCGATGATGCTGTGATACCGGGAAGCGACGAGCATATCGCAACGCCCTATGATCGCTTTGAGCTCGGCGGCGGTCGCCACATCGGTCAACGCGGGCGCCGCGTCGGGGCCGCCCGCACACTCCTGGATCGCGCGACAGAGAAACCGGTCATCGCATGCGGCCCCGTCTCCCGGCCGCACCTCGTGGGGCAGGAGGAGCGGCACGGCGGTCAGGCGGGTGCGGACGAACCGCGCGACATCCGCCAGAAGCCTGATGTAGACGTTCGCCCGTTCCGTTCCTTCGCTGCGCTCGTACACCCGCATGTTGGGGACGATGCCGACGATGGGGCCGGCGATGCCCCGTCCTGCGAGAATGCGCGCGCCGGCCTCGGCGCCCGCGTCACGGAAGAGGAAGGCGATATCGCAGGCCCGGCGGATCTTGCGGCGGGCGATCCCGGGAATGCTCGTCAGGTACTCGAACGAGCGGCGGTCCCGCGCGAAGGCGAGGTCGGCGCAGGCTATCGTCCGCACCGCGCCGCGGGCGACGCCTCGGTCGGTGAACGGACCCCAGGCCTGCGGCAGGAACACGCAGCGGCGGCCGCACGACTTCAGGTAGCGGAAGAGCACGGCGCAACGGCGTGCGGACCCGGCGCCCCAGGCATCGCCGAGCGCGAAGCCGCTTATATCGACGCAGGCATCGAGCCGTCCCAGGCGTTCGAGGAAGAGCGCCCTCCGCCTCTGTCGGAGGAAAAGGAGCGCAAGGGAAGGATGGCGGACGACGGCGCGGCACAACGCGGCGAGGTCGGCCGCCTTCGCGCGGCGGCGGCCGCTCACAGGAAGGAATCCTGCGCCCGCCGGCAGCGCCGCATCGCCCCCCGGCGCCTTGACGTGGAATCGAGCGCCCGGGATGCGGCGGCCGAGCTCCGCCGCCGCCGTGTACGCCATGGCCTCGGCGCCCTTGTTCTCGAAGCCGGCGCCGTTGAGGTAGATGTCCATGGACGCGCGTCTCCTTTCTCCGCGGGCCGAGCCCCCGGCCGCGCCGGCCCTCACGCGGGCCGCACCGAGGCCTCCGCCAGGATCGCCGCGAGACGCTCGGTCAAGGCTCGCCGCTCGTACGCCGCGATCGCGCCCCTATTCTTGTCCGGCGCGGCGCCCGAGCGCCAGGCCAGGAACGCGCGTGCGACCTCGCGGGCGATCGCCTCGGGGTCTTCCGGCGTTGTGACGGTACCGGCGCGGGCGGCGCGGATCACCTGCGCCGCCGCGCCCTCGTTGACGAACGCGAGAATCTCGCGGGCGCCGCGGAGGTACTCGTAGAGCTTCGACGGGACGCGGAGCGGCGTCGTGCTCGGCGGGCAGAAGAGAAGACAGGCGTGAGCGTTCGCGATCGCGCGCGCGACTTCGGCGCGCGGCACCCAGCCGCGCTCCTCGATGAGGGCCGCCGCCGGGCCGCGCGCCGCCTGCGCGAGGAATCGGCCGTCGCCGAGGACGACCAGGCGGCCGCGCGTTCCCATCTCGGGGATGCGCTGCAGGGCGAGCTCCAGGCCGCGGATGAAGTTGCCGATGTGCGACGCCTCGTGGACGCTGCCGGTATAGAGCATCGTGAAGACGTCCGCGGGCGGCGCGGCGCCGATGCCGGCGAACTCGGCCTCGTCGTAGCCGTTCGTTATGACGTCGAATCCGGCCGCGGTCGCGAGGCCCGCGGCCTCCGCCGCCGCGCGCGCGGCCTCGGTGTTGAGGATGACGCGCCGGGCCTGCCGGATGGCCTGCCGTTCGACATCCTCGAAGAACCGCGCCCGCGCCGGATTCCTGCTGTCGCGCCCGAGCTTCTCGACGATCGCGGGCGGATCGCGGAAGTCGAGGACGACGCGCAGGCCCGTCTCCATCGCCTTGAGGGCCGGATACGAGAGGCCGGTCGGCGGAAGCGTCACGAGGCAGACCTCGGCGCCGGTTTCGCGGGCGATTCGCGGGATCGCCCGGACGGCGGCGCGGTAGGGGCCGGCGCGCGATCCGAACACGGGATCCCGGCGGACAAGGGCGAGGATCTCGGACAGAAACCGGCGGAACGGGCGCCGGGGCCGCATGACGGCGGCCTCGGGCGGCACGTCGGCGAGGAGGCGCGCATCCGTGCGGCGCGGCTTCCTGACCTCGACGGGGATGATGACCGGCCGCCAGCCGAAGTCGGGCAGGTACTTGACGAACTTGAGGATCCGGAAGACGGAGGTATCGAGAGCCGGCGCGAAGAGATTGGTGACGACCAGGACGGTTCTGCGTGGCGTTTGTCTGTCTGTCATGGTTGCGTCGAGGCAACGGGGCGGCGTGCGGCCGCATTCCCGGCTCGCGGCCCGCAGCCCGGGAGTATAGGCGCCGCGGCCGGCGCAGGTCAAGGGGAGCGCGCTGTCGCGTGTATGTCGACACGGCAATCGCGCCGCGCTCAGCGCGGCGGCGGACCGCCCGCGCCGGGGGGCTCTTCGCCGCGGAGCAGGGCCCGCGCCTCGCGCAGCCGGCTTTGCACGCCGGCGTCCTCGGGCAGGC
>JBFZCA010000547.1:0-2690 GCA_041308205.1 Planctomycetota bacterium
CTCCGCGACCGCGCCGTTCATGGCGGCGGCGCTGTCCGGCGAGGCGCTGCGGCCTCCGCCCGTGCCCGAACGCGCGGCCTCCCGCGCGCGCCGGCCGGGAATCGTGATCCGCGGGGCCCGCGAGCACAACCTCAAGAACATCGACATCGAGATACCCGAGCGGCGGCTCGTCGTCGTCACGGGCCTGAGCGGGGCGGGCAAGTCGACGCTCGTCTACGATGTCATCTTCGCCGAGGGCCAGCGCCGCTACCTGGACTGCCTCTCGCCGTACGCCCGCCAGTTCGCGGAGAATCTCTCGCGGCCCGACATAGACCACATCGAGGGCATTCCGCCCACGGTCGCGATCGAGCAGCACACGTCCGCGGGCGCGACGCGCTCGACCGTGGGCACGGTCACGGAGATCTATCCGTTCATGCGCCTCCTGTACGCGCGCGTGGGAGTCCAGCACTGTCCCCGCTGCGGGGTCCCGGTCGTGGCGCGCGGCGAGGAAGCGATCGCGGCGGAGGTCGCGCGCCGGGCGGCTCGCGGCGGAGCGCTCCTGATCCCGCAGGTCCGCGGGCGGCGCGGGTTCCACGGCGAGGTGCTGCTCCGGGGCCTCCAGGAAGGGTTCGAGTGGGCGCGCATCGATGGCCGGATCGAGGCGCTCGAGCCCGAGATGCGCCTGTCGCGCTACGTGCCGCACGACATCGATCTCGTGGCCTGCCGCTTCGGGAAGGCGCCCGGGGATCTCAGGCAGCGCGTGGCGCGGGCGCTCGAGCTCGGCGAGGGCACGGTGATCTTCCTCGGCGAGAGCGGCGAGGAGACCGTCCTGAGCCGCGAACGCGCGTGCCCCGAGTGCCGCGAGGGCTTCGAGGCGCCGGAGCCGCGCAACTTCTCGTTCCTCTCGCGCCGCGGCATGTGCCCGGCGTGCGAGGGCGAGGGCGGGAAGGACGGCAAGCCCTGCGCGGATTGCGGCGGCGCGCGCCTGGCCTTGCCGTGGCGCGAGGTGCGGGTCGGCGCCGCGCGCATCGGCGACCTGGCGGCAATGGAGGTCGAGAAGCTCGGCGCGGCGCTCGGCGCGCTGGAGGTGCCGCCGCGCCAGGCGGCCATCGCCGAGCCCATCTTCAAGGAAGTGACGGAACGGCTCGGGTTCCTCGACGAGGTGGGCCTCGGCTACCTGACGTTGAACCGCGCCGTGGCGACGCTCTCGACCGGGGAGGCACGGCGCATCAGGCTCGCGTCGCAGCTCGGCTCGAACCTGCACGGCGTCTGCTACCTTCTCGACGAGCCGACGATCGGGCTTCACGCGCGCGACAACGAGCGGCTGCTCGGCGCGCTCGCACGCCTCCGCGACCGGGGCAACACCGTGATCGTGGTCGAGCACGACGAGGCCACGATTCGCGCGGCCGACCACCTGATCGAGCTCGGCCCGGGGCCGGGGCGCTGCGGCGGGGAAATCGTCGCGGAGGGCACCGCGGCCGACCTCATGGCCGAGGCGCGCTCGGCGACGGGACGATGTCTCGCGCGCGGGAAGGGCGCGCTCACCGGGCGGCCGGCGCGGGCCGAGGCGGGCGCGGTCGTCGTGAAGGGCGCGCGCATCCACAACCTGCGCGGCGTCACCGCGGCCTTTCCCCTGGGAGCGATCGTGTGCGTGACCGGCGTTTCCGGCGCGGGCAAGTCGAGCCTGGTCAACGATGCGCTGCTCGCCGGCCTGCGCTCGCGCCTCCGGGAGGGCGCGGCGGCGGCGCCCTGCGAGGCGATCGAGGGCGCGGAGCGCATCGATCGCGTGCTCGAGGTCGACCAGAGCCCGATCGGGAGGACGCCGCGGTCGGCGCCCGCGACGTACGTCGGCTTCTGGTCGGCCGTTCGCGCCGCGTTCGCGCGCCTCCCCGAGGCCAGGCTGCGCGGCTTCGGCGAGCGTCACTTCTCCTTCAACACGCCGCAGGGGGCGTGCGAGCGCTGCGGCGGGCAGGGCCGGATCAAGATCGAGATGAGCTTCCTGCCGGACGTGTTCGTCGAGTGCGAGCTGTGCCGCGGCATGCGCTTCCGGCCCGAGGTCCTCATGGTCGCGCTGGGCGGCAAGAGCATCGGCGATGTCCTCAAGCTGAGCGTGAGCGAGGCCGCGGAGTTCTTCGCATCGTACCCGTTGATCGCGCGGCCGCTCATGTTCCTGAACGACATCGGCCTGGGGTACCTCGCGCTCGGGCAGTCGAGCACGACGCTCTCGGGCGGCGAGGCGCAGCGGATCAAGCTCGCGCGCGAGCTTGCGGCCGAGGACAGGGGCCGCTCGCTCTACGTCCTGGATGAGCCGACGACCGGCCTGCACATGGAGGACGTCGCGCGGCTGATCGAGATCCTGCGGCGCCTGCGCGACCGCGGCAGCATCGTCTGCGTGATCGAGCACAACATGGAGATCCTCGCCGCCGCCGACCACGTGATCGACCTCGGTCCGGAGGGGGGCGCGGCCGGAGGGAGGATCCTGTACCAGGGGCCCGTGCCCGGCCTCCTCGCGCACGCGGCGCGGTCGCACACGGCGCGGTATCTGCGGCGGCACCTGGAAGGATCGGATGCGCCGCGAAGGCGCCGCGGCGCGAAAACGGAATGACGGAATGGGCCACGAAGACACGAAGGCACGAAGACGACGGCGGGAAAAAACCACAGAGACGCAGAGGACACAGAGAAGGACGCAGAGAGGGCTTCGCAGCGGACGC
>JBFZCA010000548.1:0-5810 GCA_041308205.1 Planctomycetota bacterium
CGTTGTACGCCGCCTCGTTGCCGATGAGGCGCGTCTGATCGCTGCCGCCGAGCCAGAAGCCGTAGCTCCCGTGGTTCGCGCGATTGCGTATGTACGTGTTGCCCGGGCTCCAGGACTCGACACAGTTGTTGTTGGCCCAGGAGCAGTCGTTCTCGACGAAGACGTTGCCCGTCGACACCCATCCGTTCAGGACGCGGATGAAGATGCCGTCCCCGCCGTGGGTGATGTCGTTCCGGAGAAAGAAGTTGTCGTCCGATCCGCTCTCGATGAGGACCGATGTCGAATCCCTTGCATGGACCTCGCCGGGCTTGATCCTGAGGCCCCAGGAGAGATTGCTGTCGATGATCCGATTGCGCGACGAGGTCCACAGCTTGAGGCACACGTTCGAGGCGTGCGAGAGGTCGCAGCCCTGGACGAAGTTCTCATCGCAGCCCGCGAGCGAGAGGGAGTTCCAGACCCGGTTGGCCGTGCAGGCGCGGATCACGCTCCGCGAGATGCGGGTCAGGATCATGCCGCCGGCGGGCTTGCCGTCGCCCCAGCCGAACTCCGGGTCGTGGTAGTTGTCCGAGAAGTCGCAGGCCTCCAGAAGCCAGGCCTCGCCGTCGCGCGCCGCGAGGCCGCGCTCGAATCCGCGGACCCTGATGTTCCGGATCGTCACGCCCGTGACGCCCTCGGCCGTGATGCCCGTCCCGGTGAAGCTCTTGGGGTCCCCGGGCGCGCCCGGGCCCTGGAGCACGGCGCCGTTGCCGTCGATCGTCACGTGGCTCGCGCACACGACGAGGGGTCGGCGGATGACCGCGTCCTTCTCGAGCGCGAGGTCCGCGCTGATGACGATGGGGCCCTGGTTCTCGGCTGCGGCGACAAAGGCGAACGCAATCGCGGTAATGAGCTGCATCGTGGAATCCTCCTTGAGAAACGACGGCGGCACGCATGCCGGCGGACACTGTCGCCCCATCGTACGCTGGAGAGCGCGCGCGTGGCAAGAAGGCTGCGCCCGGGCTGGTGCGCGCGTCCGGCACGGGGCGTGCGGCTTGCAGCGAGGCCCGGCCGCGGGCATACTTGCCCGCCGTGACGATACGTTACGTGCATGCCCCCGACATCGACGCGCAGGTGCGGCGCATCGTGCAGGCGCTCGGCCTGGCGCACATCGACGGCCGTGTCGTCTGCATGCGCTCCATGGGCAGCCGCGCCCGCTGGACGCTCGCCCGCTGCCACGCGCTCTCCAGGATCATGCAGGCCGCGCTCGGCGTCCCGGCGCACTACGTGATCGAGATACTTTCGGGGCCGTTCGATCGATTGAGCGCCGAGGAGCGGACCAAGACGCTCATCCACGAGCTCCTGCACGTCCCGAGAGCCTTCGGCGGGGGGCTCAAGAGCCACCGTTACGTCAACCGCCGCACGGTGCAGAAGCTGTACGAGACCTATGTGCGGCGCGTTCGGGGGCTGGAATGAAAAAAACCGGCGGGAGCCAAGCTCCCGCCGGTTGCGTTCTCTGGCGGAGAGGCCGGGATTCGAACCCGGGAGGCAGGTAAACCCACCTACTGGATTAGCAATCCAGTGCTATCAGCCGCTCAGCCACCTCTCCGTGTCTGTACGCCATCCGAGAATCCTGGCGGAGGGAGCAGGATTCGAACCTGCGGGCCTCACGGCCAACGGTTTTCAAGACCGCCGCAATAGACCACTCTGCCATCCCTCCGGGGTCGGGCGCATTCCTGAACCCATCCGCCGTGTCGCGTGCGCTGCGGAGCTCTCGGCGCGCCCCGCTCGTAGTATCGGTTCACCGGCGCCGGCCGAAGCACCGCGATCAGCTAAAAGATAAAGCCTGGCCTCGGATTCTTCAAGGGCGCGCCCCGAAAAACGGGCCGTGCCTGCCGGCGGGCTTCCGCGCCGGGGGCGGCGCCTCGGCGGAGAGCGCGTCACGGCGCCGCCGAGCTGACGCTCGCGAGAAGCTCCCTGGTCGCGAAGATGGGCGCGCCGGCCTCGAGCGCCACGCAGATGCCGTCGCTCGGGCGGCAATCGATCGCGCGGCTCGTCCCGTCGGGCGCCGCGATGATCAGCTTCGCGTAGAACACACCGCCGAGAAGCGCCTCGATGACCGCGGACTTGACCGTGCCGCCGAGCGCGCGAATCGCGCTCACGAGCAACTCGTGCGTGACGGGACGGGCGGCGATGGCGCCATCGAGGAAATGCGCGATCGCCGCGGCCTCGAGCAGTCCCACGGCGATGGGAAACACGACCTCGCCGCCGACCTGCCGGAGAAACACGAGGTGCTCGTCGTCCTCGGATCGCACGACGACCTTGCTGACCGAGATCGGGAGCACGTCGCAGCCGCCGTCGTCCTCCGGCAACGCACGCGTCATGGATGTACCCGCTCCTTGAGCTGATGCCGCACCCTCGCGCGCGGCGCCGGCCGCCGCCGGTCGAGAACGCGCCGCGACGCGAGAGCCGTACCGCCGAGGGTACCAGAAATTGGGCCGGTTCGAAACCGCCGTACCTATAGGTCCCCAGGGGCCTCCGAGTGAATGGTGATAGAAGTTTCACCAGCGATTTTGTTTGACGGCGCGGCGCGGGCTGGCTACTATCTTCCCGGTTTCTGCCGCGCAATCTACGGTTGGCGAGTTCGGGCATCGAGGCAAGGCAAGGAGTCCCTCGCGGACACGGGGCCTGTATCCCGCACGTCTGGGGAATCCTCGTTCTTCGCCTGCGGTGCCTGCCGAGATGCGGGGCACGTGCGCTGGCCTTGACACGGGAACGCGTGCGGCGCGCTTCCGATTGAGGAGATATGGTGGCGACGACGGTAGACGTGGATCCGCGGTCGTCCGCGATCCTCGAGGGAATCGCGGCGCATGTCACGCCGCAGCAGTTCGAGACCTGGTTCCGGCCGCTGACGCTCGAGTTCGTCCCGCCGGATGAGATCCGCATCGCGGTGCCGAATCGTTTTCACCAGGTGTGGATCGAGCGGCGCTACCAGGCCGTGGTGGCCGATGCCGTCAGACAGCTTGCCGGCGTCACGCCGCGCCTCGTCTTCGCCGTGAACGAGGCCCTGGGCGCGCATCTGGCGCCCGTGGGCGCGGAAGAGCAGGACGAGTTTCCCGCCGAGGCCGAGATCGAGGCGGATGGCGGCGGCATCGATGCCGCCGATGCGGTCTCGCAGATCCTGAATCCCGACTACACGTTCGAGAACTTCGTCGTCGGCCCCTCCAACAACTTCTGCCACGCGGCCGCCAAGGCGGTCGCCGAGCAGCCCGGCGAGACCTACAACCCGCTCTTCATCCACGGCAACTCGGGCCTGGGGAAGACGCATCTCCTGCAGGCGCTGTGCCATCTGCTGGAGGCCAGGCACCAGAAGGTGATGTACCTGTCCTGCGAGGACTTCACCAACCACTTCATCAACGCCATCGAGAGCGGCAGCCTGGAGTCGTTCAGGTGGCGTTACCGCCATGCCGATGTGCTCGCGATCGACGACGTGCATTTCCTCGCCGAGAAGGAGCGCACGCAGGAGGAGTTCTTCCACACGTTCAACTCGCTGTACAACCAGCAGAAGCAGATCATCCTTTCGAGCGACCGCCACCCCAAGGACATCGCCGACCTCGAGGAGCGGCTCGTGTCGCGCTTCAAGTGGGGGCTGGTCATCAGGCTCGATGCGCCCCCGCTCGAGACCCGCATCGCGATCGTGAAGAAGAAGGCCAGGATGCGCGGCGTGGATCTCGGCGACATGGCCGCGCACTACATCGGGGAGCACGTCAAGGAGAACGTGCGCGAGCTCGAGGGCGCCGTCAACCGCGTGATCTACCTCGCCCGCCTCGGCGGCCGCGAGTTCGACATGGACCTCCTGCGCGAGGCGCTCGCCGACTTGATGCCCGCGCGCATGAAAAGCGGGCCGGGGCTCTCCGACGTGCTGCGCGTCGTGGCCGACAGATTCGGGATCCGCGCCACGGAGATCCAGTCGCGCAAGCAGACGAAATCGGTCGTGTATCCGCGCCAGGTGTGCATGTACCTCGCGCGCATGTGCACGCAGAGCTCGCTCGAGGAGATCGGCGCCCATTTCGGCGGCCGCGACCACACGACCGTGCACTACGGCATCCGCAAGGTCGAGAAGATGGTGGCGCACGACCAGGACCTCAAGCGCGTGGTCGATGACCTTTTCGGCGCGTTGACGGGACACGGGCGATAGCGGCCGGCGCCGCGCGGCGGACCGCGGGGAACGCCATCGCTATCGCCGCACGACCCACGCTTCCGCCGGGCGCTGGCAGATCGAGAAGGGCAGAATGCGGAAGCTCTCCCCGTGCAGGGCCGCCGCCGTCTCTATCTTCCTTCCCGGTTCGCACAGGAGGCAGATGCTCCCCCCGCCGCCCGCGCCGTTGATCATCGCGCCGCGCGCGCCGTGCGCCTTGCCGAGCGCTTCGATGCGCTCGATGCGCGGCGTCGTGATGTCCGGGTGGAGCCGCTTCTGGAGCGCGTTGTTGAGCTCCATGACCTCGGCCAAGAGGTCGTGGTCGCCGCTCAGAAGCGCCCGGCGGGCCGCGAGGGCGGTCGCCTTGAGCTCGTCGAGCGCCTTGGCGGTTCGGCTGCCGGGGTCCTTGAGGCTCTCGATGACCTTGCGGTGGACGTCGCTCGACAGATGACCCTTGCCCTCGTAGACGAGCAGGAGCTGCGTCTCGAGGTTGGCGAGCATCTCGCTCGACACAGGCACGGGCGACACGTGGGCCATGGGGTAGGCGGGCATCTCGATGAAGTTGACGCTGCCGTAGGCCGCGGCGTACTGGTCCTGAATCCCGCACTCGTAGCCGAGCTCGCGGGTCTCGAGTCGGTGCGCGAGATGGGCGATCTCGTGCGCCGACAGGAACTTGCCGCTCACGACGCCGAGGGCGTTGATGAGCGCCACCGAGATCGCCGCGGAGCTGCCCGTGCCGCAGCCGGGCGGGACATCGGTGCTGATCATGACTTCCAGGCCGCCGTCAACGTCCATCACCTTGAGCGCGGCCTTGAGCAGATCGTGATGGCTGTCGTACGTCACGCCGGCGGCGCTCTCTATGTAGAGCTGCTCGCCGTAGTCCTGGACATCGATCTTGATGCCGGCGCACGCGCAGGTCTTGACCGTCACGTTCGCGAAGAGGCTGACCGCGACGTTGAGCACGCGGCCCGACTCCGCGAAGTGCGTGTCGGTCCAGCCGCCGAAATCGAGAATCCTGTTGGGCGCTCTGCTCTGGACGATCATGGCTGCTCCCGCATGCCTCGTGCGCGTGCCGCCGCGCGGTCAATGCCGGTCCGACCCCTCGGGCTCGATGCGGCGGCGCACGACCGCCTGGAACATGAGGAGCACGGGGACGAGCAGAAACGGCCACGCGTAGCGCGCGTAGTCCGCGATGAGCGCCGACACGTTGTCGGCGGAGAAGAAGTGCTCGGCCACCGCGTCGTTTGCGTGGGCGGCGACTGCAAGCCCGCCCTTGGCCACGTGCCACGCCACGGCGAGCCCGCCCAGGGCGAAGTATAGCCCCACGGCAAGGCCGCCGATCGCGCCGATGCCGGTCGCATCGCCGCCGATGGCGAGCCCGCCGAGCGCCACGCCGCCGAGCGCCAGCACGCCGACGCCGACGCCCCCGAGAGCGATGCCGCCCACGGCGACTCCTCCCAGAGAGACCAGCACGCCGAACGCGATGTCGCCCACGGCGATCCAGCCCTTGGCGATGCCGCGGCGGTAGCGGCCGTTCTCGACGCTTCCCCTGGCGATGTGCACCAGGGGAATGCCCAGGCACCTGCGCTGCGATACGTAGTCCATGCGTTCCTCATGGGCCCTGTCGCGATGGTGC